>CAZBFB010000001.1:0-3968 GCA_964491085.1 uncultured Gammaproteobacteria bacterium
TGACATTTCGTCCGGGTGGTCAAAAATAAAAGTGATATCGTTTTTTGATAATCTAGCAACAAGTGCATCCGTGTTGATGATTGGCGGCGGAACTGTGCTGATTAAAACGCTGTCTGATTTAATTAGCGGCAGGTTTTTGGCGTTTAATAACCCTATCGTTTCTGGTGCTTCAGCGACATTAACAGAAATATATTTGCAATTACTAAGCAAATCATCAAGTTCTCGGTACTGAAATGGAGATTTTTTCTTTGTGTGTGACCAATAACTGACATTTGCTCCAAAACCTGCCGCTAATTCTGCTACGCGACCTCCTATATTTCCTAAACCGATGACACCGAAATTACTATTTTTCAGTTCGCGCGCTCTAATTCCTTCAAAACTGTAATTGCCGGATTCTGCACGCTTCAAACCTTCTTTGATATTTCTGATTTCGTGAAGTATCGCCGTAATTACAAACTCCGCGACGGATTCAGTGCTGTAGCCGCCGAGATTACAAACAGGGATATTCCTTTTGGTCGCCGCGGCAAGATCAACCGTGCCATAAGCTGTTGCCAATACACCGATATATTTCAAATTTGGCGCGGCGGTCAAAATATCTTCACCCACCGGCACTTGAAAACCGAGAAGCAAACAATCACAATCTTTCAACTCGTCTTTGAGTTTGGGATTATCAATAGTTAGCGAAACTCTCTTTTCAATCAAAGCATCAATTTGGCTCCAATATTTGGGGTCGAAATGAGTATCTGCGATTTTTATTAAAACTGCTTTTTTGAATTTCATATGTGATTATTTTACCAATTCTTCCATTGGAACACCTAATGTTTTGGCAGTCTTGGCGACCGTCTGCACGCTTGAGGAGAAAAAGTTGTCAGGTACCTTTTTATTTTTGTTTTACTAGCTTTTCTTTCTCTAATTTTGTCCAACACTTGATCTGGGCCTCGCGTTGGCGGGCGGCGGATTCTGATTTTTTTGTTTCCGTCCATACCAGCACGACCGGCTTTCGATTTCTCGTATAGGCGGCCCCTTTGCCGTCATTGTGACACCGCACTCGTGCCGGCACATTTTTTGCAATGCCAGTATAAAGAGTGGTATCAGCACAACGAACAATGTAAACGGACCAGGTGGGCATATGGTTAGCAAATATTTCCTAACTGGCGGAGAGGGAGGGATTCGAACCCTCGGTCGCCGTTAGGCGACAGCGGTTTTCGAGACCGCCCCAGTACGACCACTTTGGTACCTCTCCCGTCAGGTAGGAAATTTATTTTTGGTGTAGACCCGGGGGAGTTGCACCCCCTTACCTAGGTGCTAACGCTAGGATGTTACTTCTTACATTACGGGCCCGAGTCCACGGCCATATTATAAACTAAAATATTTAAAACAGAAAGAGTCCCGACAAGCGAGACCCTTTCTTTAGCACCCAGGTATGGCCGTAATGTATGCCATGCCAGCGTTATTTCCACTATAGCAAATCTAGGATTGTTGTCAAGTGTAAGATTTGTTGCTAAACTTAATAATATTCTTATGCTTCGACCAAAAGTTACTAAAGCGATTATTCCGGTGGCGGGATTGGGGACGCGGTTTTTGCCGGCTACCATTGCTCAACCGAAGGAGATGTTGCCGATCGTGGACACGCCGGTGATTCAATATATTGTTGAAGAAGCGGCGGCGAGCGGGATAAAAGAAATAATTTTTATCACGTCGCAAACGAAACGCGCGATCGAAGATCATTTTGATCCGAATTTTACGTTGGAATACGCCTTGGCGCAGAAAAAAAAGAAAGCCGAGTTGGCAATGATCAAAAAAATTTCCGGTATGGCCAAGTTTGTCTACGTGCGCCAACGAGAACAGCGCGGCGATGGTCATGCCATTTTATGCGCGGCTGATTTGATCGGTGATGAACCGGTAGCAATATTGTTTGGTGACGATATTGTAGATGCCAATCGTCCGGTCTTGCGCCAGTTGATTGAGGTGTATGAACGCTACGGTGATCCGGTGGTGGCTTTACAACACGTGCCGAGTCAGCAACTGCATCGCTATGGCGTGGTGGACGCGGTTAATGTGAGCGAGCGTACTTACGAGATTAAACGTTTTGTGGAAAAACCAAAACCGGGGAAAGCGCCTAGCAATTTGGCTGTGATCGGTAAATATATTATCACCCCCGCGCTGGTGCAACAATTAAAACGCACCAAACCAGACACCTTTGGGGAAATTCGCTTGGCCGGCGCGATTAAGGACTATGTGGCGGCCGGACAACCGGCGTATGGTTATGAATTTGAAGGCACGCGTTATGATTGCGGCGACAAGCTGGGATTTTTGCAAGCCACCGTGGCCTTCGCGTTAAAACGGCCGGAGTTGCGCGAAGAGTTTGGGAAGTTTTTGAAGAAAATGGTTTAGTATTTTTTTGTCATCTCGACCGGAGCACAAGCGTAGTGGAGAGACCTCACAGCCAATCGGTTATGAGATCCCTCGACTACCTGCGGTCGGGATGACACATAATGCGTATGAAAAACAAAATTTTTAAAATAAGCACTCTCTTTGCTCTCGCTGTTTTTCTTTTAACGGCCGGGTTTGGTTGCAAAGGACAGTCGCAGGATGTGGTGCGGGCGACTAAGCCGATCACGTTGCAGTATTGGCGCGTGCAGGACGCGAGTGATACATTTTCGGAAATTTTGGCCAGCTATCAGGCCTTGCGTCCGTTCGTCACGGTGGAGTATCGTCGCCTTCGGGCGGAAGAGTACGAACAACAACTGCTTGACGCTTGGGCCGAGGGGCGTGGGCCGGATATTTTTTCCATTCCTAATACCTGGATCAATAAATATCGCAGTAAAATTTTGCCCTTGCCAACCAATTTGACTGTGCCGTATACAGTTGATACCGGCACCATCAAAAAAGAAAAGAAAGTTATTTTGCGTCAAGAAACAACCATTCGTCCGGCGCAAGTGCGGGATGCTTTTGTTGATCAAGTGAGTCAAGACGTGACGAGTGAAAAACAAATTTGGGGTTTGCCGTTATCGCTGGACACGCTGGTGCTGTATTCTAATCGTGATTTGTTAAATACCGCCGGCGTAGCGCAAGCGCCGCGCACTTGGGAGGATTTTCGCGTGGCCACCAAGAAAATTACCAAGCAGGACGCGCGTGATGAGCTGGTGCAATCCGGCGCCGCGATCGGTACCGCCACTAACGTGCCGTACGCGGAAGATATTTTGGCAGCGCTCATCTTACAGTTAGGTGGCGCCATGGAAAATAGTGATCGTTCGGCGGCCACTTTTGATAAAGCGTTGGTGAGTGATCGCGAACGTTCCCCCGGTGTGGAGGCGTTGCGTTTTTATACGGATTTTTCCAATCCGGCCAAAGAACAGTACACCTGGAACGCGAAACAGCCCGGCGCGTTTAGCGCGTTTTTGCAAGGTAAGACCGCGTTCTATTTCGGCTATGCGGATGATTTGCCTCTGCTTTTAACCCAAGCGCCCCATCTTAATTTAGAAATTTCCAATTTACCACAGCTCGATCCATCACAGCCGGTTAATGTGGCGCGTTATTGGGTGGAAACGGTTTTCAACAATCCCAATCCGGATCGCCAAAAGCAAATGATGGCCTGGGATTTTGTGCAATTCATGACGCGCGCGGAGCAAGCCAAAACCTATTTAAAACAGGCCGGGCGACCCACTGCTTTGCGCTCGTTGATTGACGCGCAAATCAAAGACGAGGACTTGCGCGTGTTTGCTGGGCAGGTGCTCACGGCCAAAAGTTGGTACCATGGCAAAAATCCGACTGTAGCCACGCAAGCTATTCAAGATATGATTACGAAAGCCGTCGCCGGAGTTGAGCGCTATGAAGAAATCATTCGGGTGGGAGCGGCGCGGGTGACGGAGACGTATTGACAGCTGTTAGCTTCAGTAGGTGCGGTAGGTTTTAGAATGATATGATATTGTTTGAGTTTCCGTCGCGGATCGGCCGCGCCGAGACGG
>CAZBFB010000002.1:0-3593 GCA_964491085.1 uncultured Gammaproteobacteria bacterium
GGCGGGCGCCACGAGCGCGGGCGTGGACTGCGCCTGCGCCACCCGCGGCGACGCCACCGCAGCGAACACCACGACCATGAACCCCATGGCCAGGGACTGCGGGAAAAACTTCTCCGTCTTCGTCATCATCTGAACTTCTCCTTGCCCTCCGACTTCATGCCGGAGAGCTCTCCCGGGATTCACCCGCTCGTCGTGCACCATGCCGTACGAGGGGGCGAAGTTTTTAGTAAGCCCAATCAGGGCAGATCACAACCTCAACCAGCGTACCCCATTAAAAATCCTCATTAACCCTTTTACTCACTACTGCAATTACTGACTTGATTAGTGTTATTTTGGTTGAATGGAGATTTCTAATAGGGCAAGCCAACAGGAAATGCTACCTAAAAAAGTAACACCTCCAGAGCCAGCACTGGTTGAAATGATAGGGGCATGCCCCGATCCGCCCTGATTGGGCCTACTTGCCGCTACGCGGCCGCTGACTAACGCGGACTTTACGCAGACGGTCGCTGACAAAATACTTAATTTACTTAGTTTTCGCTTATTCAAGGTACTTTCTTTTCTTTTAAGCCATTTCTTTGGCCGTTTCATTTCGCAACACTCCACTATAGCACAGGTACAAATTATTGTCAATCCATCCCCGACAAAAGTCGGGGCGCTGACTAACGCTGACTTTACGCTGACCAACGCAGACAAATTCATCCCCCACCTTCATCCTCCCCCTTCTCCTGAAGAGGGAGGAAATTAATTCTAAGCTACTGCACCTACTGAAGCTAAAAGCTACAAACCTATTTACCTAAACCACTCCTCCTGCGGGCCGGTCGGAACATTGTCGCGACTAGCCAGCACTACTGCCGGAGTTGGTTTTGCGAACGTAATGCCAGCGGAGGGCAAGGTATGATCAGAGGGAATATAAAACCCTTTACCCTGACGAAACCGCGCCAAACCAGCGGCATACAATACGCCGAAGATAAAACCCAATACCAAGCCGGAAATCGCGTTTACCAGAATGTTGGGCTTAACTGGATATTTTGATACCAACGGTGAGTCCACGGTTTTAACTTGAATATCACCGCCACCCACATAATCAGAACCATTTTTGCTCAACACACCAGCCACCGCGCCAGAAATTTTTTCCGCTTCCTGCGGATTGGTGTGATAAGCCGAAACGGTCAAGAATCCAGTACCACGGGTGATGGTGGCAGAAACCATTTTTTTCCATAATTTACGCCGCTTCGTTTCATTAACATTAAATACACCACGATCAAAACTGACCGGCGCGGCCATAACTTGATTGTAAAAATCAGTCGTATACACAATGCTGGTCAAGTTTTCCGCCACGCGTTCGGCCGCTTTCAAGGCGTTATAGGTATCGAAGGTGTAGGTGGCGCGTTGAATAATGAGCAAACGAGTGGTCGCGCGGTATTTCAAGGGCTGAACAATGGTCATGACTAAAGCCAAAACCAGAGTAAGCCCGGCCACGGCCACAACCGTGTGCCAGCGATTTTTGAGTAGAGATAAGAGAGAAATAGCCATAGAGATATAGGTTTTAGCTTATTAGCTGATTAGCTTTTTAGGCGTAACCCAGCACTATAGCATGAAGTAAAACCTGTGTCAAGTATCACTCGGCAAAACAAAAATAAGCCCCGGGAGAGCACGGTTGCTCTTATCCGGGGCACGGTGTGTGAGTAGCACACAGCTCATGATGGGCCGTATTCGTCATCGTCACAAGCATAGCCAGACAAAGTAGCTAAAGTTGATTGCCCTAACGACAGCACAAGACGATTGACTTCCTGTTGCAACTCACTCGGCGCCTTGGTTAGATACTCAAGAGTAAACTCCGAACAACCCTCGCAATCCAAGGCGTGATCTGACAGGTTTAGTGGACATTCGTCATCCTTAGCCGCACTAGCCAACCAATTCCTAAACTCATAACATAGCAACGACGGCATGATTCGACCCTCCTAAAAACAGTTGAACTTGAATTTCTCTCGCTCCTCTGTTATTATAATTTTACCATAGCGTAATTTTATTAGAAATTTTGTAAATTAGCATATGTAGTTCTCGGGACTAATTTAGTAATTTATCACATGGCCTCATCGTCTAACGGTTAGGACGAATCCTTCTCAAGGATTAAATCGGGGTTCGATTCCCCGTGGGGCTACCAAAAGAAAAAACCGCATAACATTTGGATGCGGTTTTTTCTTTTGGTAAGTACATCAGGGGAATCGAAGGGTATTCCAAAAATATAAACTGCTTTATATTTTTGGAAACCCCGGCTCTGGAGGAGAGATACAGCATTGAGCGAAGCGAACGCTGCATCTCGGGGGAAGAGGATTCCCCGTGGGGCTAAAACAAAAAATATCTCATATGAGATATTTTTTGTTTTCTAATAATAGGTATTGTCAGATCAATTTTTCTATACTATAATGGTTGTCAGGAGGAACAAACATGTCAGCTAAGGTGATTGGAATCGCAGTCGGGACAGAGTTAAACCACCACCAAAAAAACATGCTCGCGCAGATCGTTCGTCTATTAGGATCAGCGAACGCGCATTGCATAACCATGGAACTAGCGGTTCAAGTTGCCATGAAAGAGCTGGGGTTGACAGTCGATGCAACCAAAGAATTTATGGCCATAAACCCAAGGCCTGATTTGCGACCTGATCAGCAATCGGATTGTCAATTCGGATTGTCGATTGGTACGTATCTGGCCGCGGCTGATGCCCACCTTTGCTGTATCGGCGGGTTAGAGGCGTTAGCTTGCGCCGCGGCCGCCATGGCTCGAACGCGGGCTCGCGTGCTTGACGAAAAACCGCTAGCGATTCTGGATTTCACGCCCAATTTTGTCGCCGTAGCCGATGCTATCAAATCATACCTGGCGTGGCAAAACACAAACACGGACGCAATCCGACTGTTTCGCTTTCCAGACAGCCAATCCATCACAGCTAATAAAACACAGGCGGTGGTGGACCATCTGTTGACCAACGAGGAACGGACGCGCAACTCGTAACACGGTGTCGGGGGCACCGTTTTTTATTGCCAACTTTCATCCTGACGCACCAGCAGCTCATTGGCGCGCAAGGGTTCGGCCATTAATTCTTTAGTTACTTTTTCCATGCGGGCGCCTTGGGAACCTTTTACCAAAATCACATCACCTTCTTTGATACGCTCTTGTAGAAATTTTCCCGCTTCAACCGGTGTGGCAAAAGAAAATATATAATCGCGACTCATACCGGCCGCGAGCGCGCCACTGCCAAAACTCAACGCCGCTTCGCCGCTTGTTACCAACAAGTCAATCTGGCGTTCGGCTACGAGAGCGCCGATCAGTTCGTGCAATTCACGCGTCTGCTCACCAAGTTCCAGCATATCGCCGAGCGCGGCTATGCGTCGCCCGGTAGACGGCACTTGCGCGAGCGCTTCGATGGCTTCGCGAGTGGCGCGCGGTGAAGAATTATAGGTGTCGTCAATTAAGACCGTATGCTTGATGCCACCTAAAATACGCACCCGACCCGGCGGCGGCACATACCCCTTCAATGCCTCGGCAATATCAATTAAATTCAGACCAAGCGCTAAGCCAACGCTGACGGCGACGAG
>CAZBFB010000003.1:0-5852 GCA_964491085.1 uncultured Gammaproteobacteria bacterium
CCAAAAAATATTGAAAATGTTTGATCCCACAATGTTGCCCACAGCGATGTCAACATCTTTTTTATAAGCCGCCACCGCCGAGGTTGCCAGTTCCGGCAGTGATGTTCCTATTGCCACGATCGTGAGCCCGATAAGCGCCTGGCTGACGCCAAGCGTTGAGGCCAGCGCCACTGCCGCGTCAACGATCCATTTGCCTCCCACAGTTAATCCGACAAGCCCAAAAACAACCATGAGGCCGGCGCGCGACAGAGAATAACGATGAATTATCGGAGCTTCGGACACATCAGCCGCTGGCGCTCGGCTCATACCAAACGTGTAGTAGAGAAAAATAATAAAAAACGCAATGAGCACAAGACCGTCAACGCGCGTGAGGCCGGAAAAATTTCCGCCATCAATGAACGCGTCGCTGGCCATTAAGGCCATTACCACCACCGCCAGTAAACTAAAAGGTATTTCTTTCCAGGCCGTTCCCTTTTTGACTGCTAAAGGAAAGATGACAGCGGAAATTCCCAAGATAAGCAGAATATTGGCAATGTTGCTCCCTAAAATGTTACCAATGGCTATATCCGTATTGCCATTGATGCTGGCAAAAATATTAACGATAAGCTCCGGCGCGGAAGTGCCGAATGCCACAATCGTAAGTCCGATGACTAACGCCGAAATACCCAACCTCTTGGCAATAGCCGAAGCGCCGTCAACTAAAAAATCAGCTCCTTTGATAAGGAAGACAAAACCAAGGGGCAATAAAAAATAGGTAATGACCATATTTTTATGAAATTGTTCTGCGGTAAAAGAATTTTCGTATTTCCTCAACTAAAATAATTGAGGAAGCGACGGAAATAATAATAAGCCATTCCGAAAGCGAGAGGGGGGTGGTGTGCAAAATTTTCTGCAAAAATGGCGTATAAACTGCGGCGAGTTGCAAACATATAACTATCGCGGTGGTGCCGACTAGGAACATATTAGAAAAAGGATTCATCTGAAAAATTGACTTGCTTTCGGATCTGCAATTCCACGCGTTAAACCACTGAAAGATGGCCATGGTGGTGAGAGCAATAGTCCAACCTTTGGTGAGGTCCATTTCTCCGCCGAAAGCGGATCCACCTATGGCGGAAAAATATCTGCTGAAAAGATAGAGTGTTCCCAGTCCCATTATTGGGGCCATCAAAAGCATCCTTTTCATCATAAAACCGTCTACGATCCATTTTTTCGGCCGCGCAAATTTTCCTTGCATCAGTCCTAGTTCTTTCGGCTCCATGGCAAGAGCCGCTGTCAGAAATCCATCAGTAACAAAATTGAGCCAGATAATCTGAGACGGCAAGAGCGGGATCGGCCATTTTAAAACCAACGCGCCCGTGATATTAATCACCTCTCCCATGCTCGTAGAGAAAAGAAAAGTCAAAACTTTTTTGATCGTTTTGTAAATACTTCTGCCTTCTTCGGCCGCTCCCACTATACTGGCGAAATTGTCATCTAAAAGCACAATGTCCGCTGCTTCTTTCGCTACTTCTGTCCCGATTTTTCCCATGGCCACGCCGAGGTCAGCGGCCACAAGCGATGGCGCGTCGTTCACGCCATCTCCGGTCATCGCCACGGTCTCGCCACGTTTTCTATAGGCCTGAATAATGCGCAGTTTATGTTCCGGCGTAACCCGAGCAAAGACGCTGGTGCTGACGAGTTTTTCCGAGAGCTCGTCGTCGGACATTTTATCAATTTCTTCCCCGGTAAGAACATTGTCGCCCGCGCGCCAAATATCCGCCTCTTTAGCAATTGCCTGCGCGGTGAGACGGTGATCGCCTGTGATCATTACCACGCGCATATCCGCCGCTCTTACTCTTTGCATTGCTTCTTTAACCTCACTGCGAAGCGCGTCATTCATACCAAAAAAGCCAACCAAAGTGAGCGGGGGCATCGCATCTCCATCCATACTCCGTCCGGTATCCGGATTGATGGCGTAGGCAACTACCCGAAAACCACTCTGCGCCAGATTATGGAAAACTGATTCTAATTCTTTTTTCTTTTCTTCGTTTAAATTTTCGGCTCCATTTTTGTGCCAGACATTTTTACAAAGCTCAAGCACTTTTTCCGGCGCGCCGATGATGGTAAGAAAATTTTTGCCGTCAACCGTTCGAATTGTGGCATGATACTTTTTTCGGTAATCAAACGGTAACTCAAAAATTTTTGGCGTGTCCTGTTCCAATATCTCATGCCTAAATCCAATTTTTTCTGAAAACACCAACATCGCCGCCTCTGTCGGGTCGCCGGCAATCTTCCATACGCCAAATTCTTCTCCCCCGGCGGGAGACGAAAAAGATAGTCGCGCGTTGGCGCCGAACGCCGCAATTTTTCCGCTAAAAAGCAGTTCGGGATGATTTAAGGGATCAATAATTTTACCAGCAAAAATTGCTTCACCCTTTGGCTCGTATCCACTGCCCGTGATATCAAAAATTTTACCATCCACATACACACGCTGAATAACCATCTCGTTTCTTGTGAGCGTTCCGGTTTTGTCCACCGCGATGACTTTTGTTTGCCCCAATGCTTCTACCGCCTGCAATCGTTTCACCAGCACATTGCGCTTTGACATTCTGTGAACACCGGTTGCCAGCACAAGAGTGATTACCACCGGCAGACCCTCCGGAATAATAGAAACCGAAAGCGCCACCGCCGTGGTGAACATTTCTTTGAGGGATTTACCGGAAAAAACGCCAAGAATAATTAACGAGACGCTGATGATGGCGACGGTAACAACAATAATTCGAGAGAGGTAGCGGATATTGGTTTTTAACGGAATCTCGGTATCAAGAGTAGAAATCTTTTGCGCGATTTTTCCAATCTCTGTGGCGAGTCCGGTGGCCACAACAACCGCGATGCCATTTCCGCTCAAAATATGCGTACCCTTAAATACCATATTTTTCTGATCCGCCACGGGCAGATTGTCGGACGGCCCGCCTTGACTCCCGTCTCGACTCGGTCGATCCGAGGCGGACGCGTTCGGCGAGGCAGGCAATACCGCATCGATTTTGGTCACTGGTTCTGATTCCCCAGTTAAACTTGCCTCATCAACTTTCAGAGTATTGGCGAAAATAATCCGCGCGTCAGCCGGCACCTTTTCTCCTTCTTGCAATAGAATAATATCCCCGGGTATTACTTGCGCATCTGGGATGATAAGTTCTTTACCGTCGCGCAATACAGTTGCCGAAGTTTCGGCGAACATTTTTAAAGCCAGCAGAGTATTTTGCGCCTTGCCTTCCTGAATTGTTCCGACAATCGCATTAAAAAGAAGCACCGTAAAAATAATCAAAGCGTCAATAGTTGATCCCATGGCAAAAACAATACCGGCCGCGGCAAAAAGAATATAAATCAACGGGCTTTGGAATTGACGCAAAAAAATAAGGGGCAAGCCGTCCACCTTCCCTGCCGGAAGTTTATTGAGGCCGTATTTTTGAAAACGCTCGTTCGCTTCTTCTTTTGTTAGACCACGCTCACGCGAACGGAGCACATCAAAAATTTCTGGAATTGCTCTGGTGTACCATGAAGTTTGTTGCATTATCGGCATAATTACTTTATTAAATCATCAACCAAAACGCCAAGGGCTTGGCTGATTTTCTGCTCTGGCTGTATGGCATTATGAAATACCCTATTACAATACTTGATTTTCCCGAATTTTACAAGGAATTAGCTTATCCAAGTTGTGAAGTAAAAATTTATGATTTAAACAAAACTAAAATCCCTACAGTTGTAGTAGACGGAAAAGTTTGTTCGTGCTGTGATAATAATGTAATTAATAAAAAAGACCTACAAGCAGCGGGAGCGGGGCAACCACTATAGCCGGGGTTTCCAAAAATCTAAAGCAGTTTAGATTTTTGGAATACCCTTCGATCCCCACCAAATTTTAAAACAATAAAAAATGATTACCCTAAAAGTAATCATTTTTTATTTGGCTCCGAGGGTGGGGATCGAACCCACGACCAAAAGATTAACAGTCTTCTGCTCTACCGCTGAGCTACCTCGGAATGTTGTAGAGTTTCTTCCGTTGTGCGATATGCTCTTCTATTCTTTTACACTTACGCCAAAAAGTCAAGGACAAATGAAAAAGCCGCCGGAATAAGAAAATCCGGACGGCTCGATAGAACGCGGCGCTACGCTAGCGCTTGCTACTGGTGGATGATCTGGTGGCGCGGGAAGAGGCGCTGAATGGCCTCATCAGTAACACCCTCCGTACTGAACAATCTATGGTACACCCTGGCGATGGACGGATGCAAAGAATCACAATACAATACATCCGCCAGCGTTCCCGTACGCGACGGCCAAGCGCTCTTCGGTGTGCTTTGCTTACAGATGAAAGTGCCATTCGGATTACGCTGTATCACCAACGTCTCCCACGGCGTTTCATCCCAGAGCGTCCACTCATGAAACTCAACCACCAACCCACCGCGCACCGTTATCGTGCTCGGCGGAAGCTTGGGAACGGGAAGCGGTCCTCTCGATTCCATACCACCTTCAATCGCTGCCATCTTCGTACCCTCCTGGCTCCAGGTTGATTACAACCGTACTTAATATTTACCAGATCTACAAAATTTTTGCAACCAAAAAACTGCGCCTGAAAAACGCAGTTTTTGAACCCCCTACCGCCGACGGCGATGGGTGGATTGGGATGCTCTTTGGGGTTGACGACCGCGGGCGAAGGGGCGGGATTGACGGTGATCCCAGTCGCGGGTTTCGGGCTCGTACGGTACCGGCGCCAGGGTCGGGAGTTGCGAAACCGGTAATTGTTTTTTGATTAAGCGTTCAATGGCGCGCACGTCGAATTTTTGATCCGGGGTAGCAAAGGAAATCGCATGACCGGCATGACCGGCGCGACCGGTACGGCCAATGCGATGCACATAGTCATTCGAATTTTCCGGCAAATCAAAATTGATCACGAGCTCAATGCCGGTAACATCAATCCCCCGCGCGGCAATATCTGTGGCCACCAATACGCGATACTTGCCTGTTTTAAAACCAGCCAACGCTTCGAGACGCTGATTCAAGCTACGGTTAGAATGAATCTCGGCGGCAGAATGTCCCAAGCGACGAATGGCGGCGCTGATTTTTTTCGCGCCATGTTTAGTGCGCGAAAATACCAACACACTGCCGTGATATTCTTTGAGCACCGCATCCAACAACGACAACTTCTGTTCTTTGCGCACAAAAAATAATTCTTGACTGACGTGCGCCGCGGCTGTTCCGGATGGCGCCACCTCCACTCGCACCGGCAACTGCATATATGACTGCGCGATGCGCACAATTTCCGGCGGCATGGTGGCCGAGAACAACATGGTCTGACGTTTGCCGGGCACACTAGCCAAAATGCGTTTGATCTGTGGCGCGAAACCCATATCGAGCATGCGGTCAGCTTCATCGAGCACTAAAATCGTCACGCCACTTAAGACAACTGTTTTCTGTTCCAGGTGATCAATCAAACGGCCGGGCGTGGCAATGACAATATGCGGATGACGCGCCAAGGCACGCAACTGCCGATTCATGCTTTCGCCGCCAATTAAAACAGCGGTGCGCAAACTCAAAAACTTACCAAGGCGATTGAGCGACTCATCAACTTGCAGGGCAAGCTCGCGCGTCGGCAAAATAATCAAGCCATTGCCCTTGTGCTGGGCGAGACGTTGGAGCATGGGAATGCCGAACGCCAGCGTTTTGCCTGTGCCGGTTTGAGCAATGCCCATCAAATCCTTGCCTTGTAAAGCCGTCGGTATGGATTGATGCTGAATCGGCGTGGGCACACGAAATCCCAAACGATCCAAAATTTCCAAAATCTTCGGCGCAATACCCAGGCCATCAAAACTGGTTGGTGT
>CAZBFB010000004.1:0-22129 GCA_964491085.1 uncultured Gammaproteobacteria bacterium
TTGGCATAGAGATCAAAGGTACGAGTGGTACCGCGCGCCAAGGAGTATGAAGGCAGGTCCAAGACCAAACGATCATTACCATCAAGCGCGGCGGCAGTCGCCAAAGTGGTCGTCCCTTGCATGAGCTTGAAGCCGCTCAAAGCGGAGCGAGAAATAGTACCCACATGGGTCAAAATCACGCGACGGATTGAAGCATCTTCAGTGGCGGCGGCAAGTGTGAACCGAGCTACAGTGGCTTGTTGTTGACCAACTTTTACATTGGTCAAAGTAGCGCCAACACGATCAACAGTTACCGTACCAGCGGCGGCCGAACCATGATTCATGGCATTACCAGCTACTGGTAAACCAGCCACGCTAGCGGCTGTGTCAACGCCGGTCAAAGAGAACGCGTTAACCGCGCCGGGAGTGGCGGCGGCGAGCGAAGCCATCAAGGTGAAGGTACGAGAAGTACCAGCACCCACAGTCAAGGTGGTCGCGAAGGTGACGGTGTTAGTGGTCGAAGAAATACTGCGACCAGAAGTCAAACGAGCTGAACCTTCGTATAAGTACAAGTTAGCGAAGTTAGCCGCCGCGCCAACGCCAGCGCGCGTGAATGTCAAACCGTTAACTGTTACCGGTGTTGCACCGGCAGTTAAGGTAACATTTACATACGGCAAGTTAGTAGCGGACAACGGATAAACCGTGGCCGCCGGTTGCGTACCACCGGAAACCGCCAAAGCACCAGCTACCGCTGGCGCGGAAGTAACCGGAGCGCCCGCGCCCGGAGACAAGAGAGCTGATTCAGCCGCAGTGACTGAACTACCGTTCGTTACCGAGGCCAATTGGGCAGCGGAAACTGCTACCGCATAGCCAGTCGGATAACGGTTAGCGGCGTAAGCTGCTTCCGAAGCAACCGCGCGCTTCTGGCCGCCCCAGACAACGTATTTGGTCGTACCATCGGTCACAACCATACCATTGTAAAGAACTGCGCCATCAGTCACGTTAGCACCCATGGGGTAGTTGAACTTCGCTAGAAGATCATCCGGAACCCAGGTCACACGCTTCCAAGAAGCATCACTAAAGAGCTGTTGATACACCGCGGCAGATTGCACCGCGCGGAGTTTGCCTTCGGATACGAGGTAGACGGCTTCGGCGGCGTTGCTACCCAACGAGGTAGCGGTGCCACGAAAGAGTGAACCATCGCGGAACGGCATAGAATTGCCTTGGGTGTAACCGGCGAGGTCAGCCGCGGATACACGTTTTACCATGCTCCAGTTGGCTGAACCATCAGCATTACCATAACCCCAAGACACGTATACATTGGCGTGAGGATACACGCGCAAGGTTGATCCGGACACATAATACACGGCTGACGCCGAGTTGCCGAACAACGCGCTCGACGGCTGAACCACGTCACCATCAGCGATGGTAACCGCGACCGCCACCGGCACGAGCAAGGCAGCGCCCATGGACCAGGCAATCGTGGAAACTACAGTTACGTAGGTTACGGCACGATTGACTAAATTTTTAACATTAGTAGGCATACTGTCTGTTTTTTGTAGTAAATAAGATTTTGAGCTCGAGCTGACCGCCAGAGGGCGACCCGACCTTTTTGCTCGGACTCGTATATTGTTACACGGTACTCCGCTGGTGGAGTGCTTTCCGTTTAAACGGAACTCTCTGGCCGCGTATCCAAGAGATATATCCCACATGTTAGGGACAACGAATTTAATGGCGTTGTCTGGACTAAAGACAATCACCGCACAACCCACCTCATTTCCCTCCTCTTTAGCAAAAGGGGAGGGTAAGGGAGGGGATGAATTCTCCCCCCACCTTACCTCCCCCTGATTACAGAGGGAGGAAAAACTACACTATGTTACTGGGCTGTGCGCTGATCACCTTCATTAAAATAATAAGCTGGCTTAGATGGACTATACCACACTTCAATTTGGGTTTGGTTGTTTGCTGGCTTAGCGATTGACTTATGACTAGCTGGAACTGACTTTACGCTCGGAGTTGGCGCCGGCACACTCACCGGATTATTTTTATTGTCTTCGGCCACATCAACCAATCCCTGTGACGAGCTCAATTTGACTAAAGCATTACCAAAATCACGTTTGGCTAAATGACCTTCGGCCGCTTGCAGTTGCTGTTGGATAACGGAAAAAACATCGCCGCTCGGACGCCGCTTAAGATCATCAGCCAGCGCGCTGGTCACTTCGGCGCGGGTGGCAGAAATTTTTTCTTGAATACGATTGGTCACTTGTTCAACTGTCAACCCCGCCTGATCGTGCGCTTCAGCAATCACCTCAATCGCTCGCACGCTGGCGGCCTGTACCACCGCGCGCGTTTTTTTCAAATCACCAGCCAGTGCCTGATTGTTCGCGCCTGATTTCAATGATTGCAAACTGGCGGCCGTGGTATCATCCAGACGCATGGCCACAGCTACCAACTGTTGGGTATTGCCTTGCCCGCGCAAACCAGCCAATTCTTTAGTCAAGTCCTGAATATTGGTGCGATAAGTCGCAATGGCCTGACGCACATTGGTTGGTGCAACCATTTTGTCTACCGTACCATATTTTTGTTCCAAACGCAAAAATTCTTGCAAGCGACGCTGGGAAAAAGCCACTTTCTTTTCCAAACGCGCCGCGCCAACCGGCAATAACTTAATCTGGGCTTGTTCTAACTGCAACTTAAAAGGGTACAAATTGTCGCCGGGCAAACTGACTTGCGAAGCATAGGCCATTGAACCAAATAAACCAACGACCAACACTAACGAGGCCATAACACCGGCCGGTACGCGCACCACAGCGATCAAATTTTTCAACAATGAAAAAGCCGACCACAGCGCGGACGGTGTGGCTTGATGATGAGCGGCCAGCTCATTCATGCGTTGCATTAAAATAGGATGAAATTTTTCTTTAGCAACCAAAAGATCGGGCTGTATTCGAGCCCGTTCCTGTCGACCCCATTCGGTCAACAATGCATCTAACTCATGATCGTTTAAATTATTCAGATCCATAAGTAAGCTGATTTTGTCATTGCGAGCCCATTCGACTAGCTAGGGTAAACTCCGCGAAGCAATCTCGCAGCTGTAGATTGCCACGTCGCTATCGCTCCTCGCAATGACACTCCTTTATGCTTTAGTTCGTTTTTTTAATGATGCACGCGCTCGATGCAGGAGTACGCGCACGGTTCCTTCTGATTTCTTAAGCGTCTCGGCGATCTGTTCCATGCTCATGCCGTCGGTGTAGCGCATGAGGATAACTTCGCGATATTCCGGATTAAGGTCTTGCAGTGACTGTTTCAGCAACTGTTGCTGTTCCGCCCGCCGTTCTTCGTAATCTTGTTCTTCGGCTCGCGGTTGGTCACTGGCACGTTCGAACAGCGCCGGATCGGCTACCGATACTTCACGGCGCGGCTGATTTCGATAATATGCGGCAATCGAGGTGCGCGCCAAGTGGTACAAAAACGCTTGCACGTTTTCCACCTCGGGCTTGGCCGTGTCCTGAATATACTGCAGGCAGGTCAAAAATGCTTCATTCGTAATATCTTCAGCATCTTCGCGGCGCGGCAAGCGAAATCGAGTGTACCGACCAATGGCTTCATAATAATGCTCATAGATAGCATCAAAGGCCTGGGTTTTCCCCCTCTTTCTGATTTGCCAAAGAATGAGTTGTTCTTGAAGTCGGTTCATGCCTTATGTGATTTAATAGTACCAATGTTACACCCCTATTTTATGTCTTTTTAAAGCCAAAATATAACTTGATTGAGCTTATCCACACCAAGACCTAACTTTTAACGATTAAGTATACCATATCGTTATCAAAAAAGCAAGCGATACATCAAGAAATCAAAAAAGCATACGGCCTTCGGCCTAAACAAAGAATCAGTATTTTGATTTTTTGTTTTCTTGATTTTTTGATATACTATCAATTATGTCCACTCACGTAAACCAAACTATCCGCTTGTCGGTGTCGGAAGCGGCTCGATTATTTGGGGTTGATGATCGCACGATTAGACGCGCGCTCAAAGATGGCTCACTCGAATATCTACTGGTGCGTGGGCGCTATAAAATTAACTTTCACAGCCTGATCGTATGGTCACAAAAAAATATGCGCCGACAAAACAAGTTAGCCCAGCGAGGCATCGGACAATTTGTAACCGAGTGGAAAAATAACTAAGCTTCCTAGCTTACTAGCTTGCTAGCTAACTAGTTTTAAAATAATCTCATTTCTAAGCTAGAAAGCTAATTTTTTATTTCGGTACGCAGGCATACATGCGCAAATTTTCCAGCGGCGTGAGATGTGTTTGTTGGCCGGCCGCGTTGGTACTAACAAACTGCATGCCATATTCTTCCGGCGCGGAACGAGGCGGCGTGTGTAAACGCACCACACCATTAAGTCCCAACGCGCTGACGACCGATTCAAAAATTTGCGCCGGGTTGGCTAGCGACCAAATTTTCACTACCCCGGTAACCGGTATGCTGGTTTTCCAAGCAAAATCCAAATCCTGACAGGATTGATTAACAATTTTAAAATTTTCCAAACCGACCTCTGGTTCACAAGCGGTCGTGGTGAAGGCCTTTTTTCCACTACTTGGCCAAGACACCAAATTCCCATTTTCATCTTGAGAACTGACGGTAAAAGTGTATTTCACGGCAGTGGGGTTATAGGGCCGAGTAAAAGTTAAACTGTGATATGTCTCACGATAAGAATTGGTTAGTGTTTTAATGTCGCCGGTGATGGTATTGGTCACAACTAGCGTGCTGGTGGCGCGTTTGTCCGTTTGCCAAATAACCGCTGTGTCAGTGCAATTCGGCGCGGCGATTTGCACATTGCTAATAATCGGGGCTGGCGTGCTAGTCGTATCTAAACATCTAACCAAAGTAAAACCATACGTACTGTTAAAACCGGGCTGTTCGCCGGTTTTATTTTTGGAAACAATTTGGTAACGCCAAGCATCGGCAAATTGATGCTGGGGAAAAGTCAATACCAGCGTGTGACTAGCGCTCAACTCGCTAGCGGACGCTGTGAATACCTGGCCGGCTTCACCGGTTTTCCAATATGAAATTACGGCCGTGGTTGGCTCATTGGTTTGCCAAATTATCGTGGCTTGAGTGCAACTATTAATAATGGCTTGCGGAGCATCAACCAAGCGGGGCTCGGCCGCCGATACCACGCTGGCTGTTAGTAAGCCAACGACCATAAAAACAACGGCTATAGTTTTAGTCATATTATTTTTTCTTAACACTGGCTTCAAACTGGATAATAATGTTATGCAATGCCGTCATAGCCGGCGCTTGCTCCGCTAGACCGGTCATAATTATTTCCATTAAATCATCCCCCACGCCCGGGGCGCTAGCAAAGGCGGCGGTTGGTAAAGTCAAAGTAGTGCCGTCTTTTTTGACTAATTTGAAAACCAATTGATCATCATCCGGCGAAACAAAGGGATAATAACGCGCGGTAAATTTACTGAATGTGACTGCGGCTGGGTTTTGCCGCAAACGCCAGCCAGCCAGCACGGCATTTATCGGAATTAATCCACCGCTATTATCCGCTATGCCAATCAATTTGCCCGAGAGATTAACCGCTGGCGCGCCGGGCAGTGGGCCGGCTGAAGCCGTATCCAATCGCCGCGCGGCTTTGGCCAAAGGAAAAAAACCTTGCTGATCAGCGCCGCCATATAACCCACGAATGCTCTGTACTTCAATGACCGGCGCGCCAAACGCGTCTTGCGGCGCAAGCCAGGCAATCGTGGTACCGGCGCTGGCAGACAAATTTGCCCAGCCACCAACGGCTGTTTCGTAAGCACGATTAGCCAACAGATCGGTTTGCATAAAGGTTAATCCGGTAAACGGATCAGTTGCTGAACCGCGCACGACCAACACTCGGCCGTCAGCCGTTACCACTGTGGTTCCGGTTTCCCACGGTCGGGCGCTGGCCAACCAACTTGACGTGCTGTCTTCAGCCACCAGCGTGGCTATCGAGACCAACTTATCCCCCTTCATCACCCGCACCACGCGACCGCGCGCATCGGCTAACAATCGCCGCCAGACCTCTTCTTGCGGCGTTTCCACTTGCTCGCGTTTTTCCACCACCAAACGTTTCTCACCCGATATATTATTATCGAAAACCAACCACGGCGCCAGCGCCCGAAGCCACGGTTGTTGTACTAATACCGCTCCCGCCACACCAACCAGCAAACTCACAAACACAATTAATAACCAAGTGCCAAAACCAGTCCTGGTCGGCTCGCGAATCTCGGTTCGACTGGTGGCGGTTTGCAAAAATGTGTCGGCGACTGATTTGGTGACGGATTTTTTCGCAGTCATATGATTCTACCAACGAGCGGTTAAGATGACGCCCACTAAACCAGTGGCCCCTAACGTTAAAGAAATCACCACCTCGCGCACCCGCAAAGTAAAATCCAAAAAGCCGCGATAGGTAGTTAAAAAAGCAAACAAAACAAAAGTAAAAATACTACTGACAACTACCGGATTAGTCGGCACAATGTGCAACACCCAAAAAAATTCAATGGCTAGCAACATTGCCAAAAATACGCCCAACACTCGCTCCACCGACAGCGGTGCAAAAAATATCAGATACAATAATGCCACCAAACCAGTTCCCAGCATAACACCCAGAGCGGCTAGCCAGAATTCCGTGCGCAAAAAAATCCGCAAATACGTGCCGTCCAGCGCGACGAACAGTAAATTCAAAAACAACAACACCGCGAGCAGGTGCTGAAAGCCACTGCGGCGATGATGCAACGGGTCGGCGTGCAAAGTGGTGTGGATATGTACGCTCAACCATAACATGCCCATCAATAGCATAAAAATAAGGACACTATGCCAACCACTGGCCACAAACAGCAATAATCCTTCGCCAAACAAAAGGAATAACGCCAAAAAACCAAAAAACACAAAGCCGTCACGCCAAGAACCGCTCGCCCGATGGAACAGAAACACTGCCAACCATAAACTCACCGCGCTCCCGAGATACAACCACACAAATAACCGCGGCACAAAAAAAATCCCGGCGGCAAATAATGCGGGTAGTAAAATAATACCCTGTGATAACCAACGCAATAATGGGTTTGTTAATGAGGTGGGAGACATGACGCGCATTCTTATTTTGTCATCCTCGGGCTTCCGCCTTTTCGGCGAGACAAGTGACCCGAGGATCCAGTGTATCGTTCAAACTGGATTCCAGCTTTCGCTGGAATGACACAAAAATAAGTTTACCATGGTAGTGCTGGCGGATCTTTTTTTTGTTCTAGAGCTGTAACCAGCTGGAAATGAAACGACTGATACTCTGCCGGGACGATGACTGCTAGTAAAGCGTTAATTTTTTCCGCCGCGACCGGTTTTGTCAGGACGAGCGCCACTTGCTTTTGATAGGTAATTATAAGCCGATCGCCCGCGGTTTTGTTGGCGGCTTGGGCAGTGATGATCCCCTCTTGTGTTCCGTCTTGATATAACCCATAACCCATCACCCCAATCGCCGCACTCAAACTCATAAACATGAATAACCATACGACCTGCGATCGCTTGGGCACGAAATACCGTCGGGGTTTACTTTTTGTGGTTGCTTGCATATAATGGTATAAACTACCAATGTACGAATGAGGTACAAATTTACGAATTTTAATCTCAGCTAGTGGAATTTCATTCGTAAATTGGCAAGGATTCGTATATTCGTAGTGACAAAGATTTCGGGCTGTAGCGCAGTTGGTAGCGCGCATCGTTCGGGACGATGAGGCCGTGGGTTCAAGTCCCGCCAGCCCGATAGTTGAAACGCCGTAACTGGCGTTTTAATTATATCAAAAATTTTACAAGACAGACCAACAACGAACGCGGCTGGAACAGCACATTGGCATGTGCTGTGTCGGGAATTGAAGGGATTGGCGATGTCTTTGACCGCCAATCACCGGCCCGGAGGGAAGTCCCGCCAGCCCGATAGTTGAAACGCCGTAACTGGCGTTTTAATTATATCAAAAATTTTACAAGACAGACCAACAACGAACGCGGCTGGAACAGCACATCAGATATAGTATACCACACAAGTCATATTGCAAACAAAAAACCCAGCGATGAGCTGGGATCTTTGTGCCTAGTCAAGCGATCAGGATCTCGACCATACTCCTTTGATGTAAAATCGTGTAGATCGCGCACCCCTTAATCTGGATCGACCCTTTAACATTCCATGGGGTGCCAGAAAGTTGTACTACTACGGTGGTGTCAAGACGTCCTGTTTAGAGAGCAACAGACCAAACCCTCTAAACTAAGACATATCCTTGCCTGACTAGGCATCTTTAATAATACGCTCATGTTATACCTAGTCAAGTATTTATCTGTGGACAAATCTTTAACGCTTATTTTTTTGCCATAACAAGCCAACTGTTTTCCACATTTCATCATTTCCATTTACCTTCAACCAATACCACCACTCCCCTCCCCACAAATATACGCGCGCAAACCCGGTCCGCTTAGCTGATCTAATATTTTGCTGAAAACGGACAGGATTCATAGTTTTATTTTGCTCGGCTAGAGTGGTTTCGATCACTGAACCATTGGGTACCCAGGGCTCGGCTTGCAGTTCCGTAATAAATACCTGATCGAGTTTCTTGCCGACCAACCAAGCGCGCCAACGATAAAGCGCCGGCGGAAATAATCCATCATACGAAATATATCCCAACCACGGATGCCAAACAGTACGATACATGGTTGTCCCAAAGATATCCCCAAGTCGCGCCGCCTGTCGCCACCACGACAACTCACCAGAATCGGTCGTAATAATCGGATGACGCGGATCACGCGCTCGCACCAACGCGATCTCGTCACGCACCAATGATTCTGACATCAGGGCGCAATTACCAAACACCGTTAGAAACGGCTCATTTTCCACTTGCCAAAACTCGAGATTGGCAAAATTTTTGTACCGGTCAACCACTTGCTCAATAAATCTTTTTTGCGCGACGGTTTGATCAGCTGGCGCTAATGTCTTAACCCAATCAGGCACATAACACTCGGGCCAGCGCGGCACGCGCGCGCCGACCACTAAAATAACTTTGACCTGTCGCTTATCTGCCTCGCGCATCTGCCAGTCAAGCGCTGAAAAATTATCCTGTCCGCTCTTTGGTTCAATTTCATTCCAATAGGCGGCCAAGCGCACATGATCAATCTGCAAATCATCCAACAGTGCCCGATAAGTGGCTTGCCAATCCAAACCCAAAAATTCGCTATAGGCCTTACTAAAATGCACGCCAAACACCGGTGGCTCAACTGACGAAAAATCCAATCGCAACACAATTATCCACAGGACAGCCAGAAGCAAAACCACTACCGAAATAATACGAAATTTAGACATACTACATCATACTAACACGGCAATACTTCAACACAAAAACACTTTAATAAGACAACAAAATTAAACCTCCGATAGTCAGCCCCAATCCGACTAGCTTGTGGATAACTGCTGGGCGGCTCCAGGATTCTTGCAAAATTTTTGGATGTAAATGAGATAATATGAATGTACCGGCAAATAAAAATGCATACTGCAAACCCTGCAAAGCGTTCACCAACGTCACGCTACCCAACGCGATAGCGTACTGCAAGAGCAAAAATCCAACTGCCCCAGCCACCTGCCCCAAAAAAAATAACCCGCGTGTATTATGGGCCGAGGTTGGTTGGCTAGTAACGCGGCGCAGAGACGCGCGAAATCCCGGAACCACCAACCATCCTAACGCGCACACGGCGGCGCCGACCCGTGTCCAAACAAACCCAGCCACGAACGACTGCTCAATAAACACCAGCTTCATCAACACTGATGACACGGCAAATAATACTGCCGCCGCCAAACCAAAAGCGTACGCCGCGCGGGAGCGACTGGTTGGCTTGGTTATACTCGAATCCCGCGCCAACAAAACCACGGCGACAACCAAAATAATCACGGCGATCCACTGCTCTTCCCTAAGTTGTTCGTGCAAAAATAAACGAGCTAAGACCAATGTGGCCAGCGGAATCAAGCCACCGACAAACGGCACCACCCGCGACGCTTCACCGCGGGCTAAGCCGGCAAAAAAGAAATACAACGCTAAAAAAAATGTCGCGCCGGCCAAAAAATCCAACAGCCATTGTTGACCCTGCGGCAAAACCGGATCAAATGGTAAAAGCAAGAGCGCCAACCCGCCTAACACACTAACAAAAAAAGCGTACACCGCTGGCGACGGCACGCGCTTCACCAGTAAAAATTTATCTACCAAAAACGCCAGGCCGTTCAATAAATGCCCGACGATCGCAATTAAGAGCCACATGTAGATAAGTATACACGAACTGTCTTAACTATGGTATACTAAAAACAATTAACCCTTAACCTTACATTTGCTATGGAAACAAGCAATGATCGTTGGATGAAACTCGCCTCATATTTATGGGCGCTGGTTTTAATCCCATTTTTCGGAGCCAAAGACAAACTAGATGTCCAATTTCACGCGCATCAAGGCATGGTGCTGTTTGGCGCTTGGATTGTCGGACGAATTATTGAAGAATTCTCCTTTGGCCTAGCCCAGTTGGTTTATCTAGTGGTTGGTATTTTCAGTATTTGGGGCATAATCAACGCCCTACAAAATAAACAAACTCGCTTGCCTCTGGTAGCTGATCTGGCTGATAAATTGTTCAAAAAATAATACCGGAAAACAAAAACTCTCTCGCGATATCACGAGAGAGTTTTTAGTTTGGTAAAACAAATTTAGAAGTATGGCTGTTCATAAATCAGCAACGGCGGGGATTCGGGTTGGCCGGGAAATGAGAACGGGAACTTACCGAAACCAACTAACGCGCCGGCCTGGCCGCGATCTTCCAAAAGAATTCCTTCCATCACAATTTTTTTGCCCGCACCGATGGAGTCGCTACTGGAATCACTGGCTTCGGCCGAAGCGATTGTTTTATCATCGGACTTAAACAAAATCGTCTGTGGCGGCACATAATTTTTTTGCGTATAGGTGCCAATCCGCGTGATGGTAATCGGAAATTTTCCGCCTGGTTTTACCCCGACCAAAGAAAATATCAAACGAATCCGATCCGTGGTAGCCCCCTGGGCCGCGAGGGGTGTTGAGCTAAACCCGGGCAAATCAAACTGAACAGTAGTGGTGCTTTTGGTGGTGGCGTCCTGAATCACATTCCAGGGCGCCTGCCAGAGATAATCTTCGCTATTGGGCGCTTTGCCTGGCAAACCGCGATAGGCGTAGGTGGCTGTACCTTGTGAATTAACCAAACCAGCCAGATTGATGCTATATGGCACATTATTGGTTTGTTCAATCAAATAAGGCGGAAAACATTGCTCCACGGCTTGATTGAATTTAGCATCCAAATCGTCAAAACCGAAATATTGCGCCAACGCCCACAAAGACATAAATTGATCTAGTGTATCCGGTGTTGGCTCTTCGCAAAATCTACTAATAGCTGAATCTGCCAATTTTGACAAAGTATCGCGCAGTCGCTGTTCAGCTACTTTAGCCGCTGGCTCATTGCCAGTGGCCTGGGCTTGCTCCATGGTTTGCGCATCGCCTGTCATGCTTGGTGGTAGCGCCGGACCATTTGTTCCACTTGTGCCGGCTTGATAACCGCCCACATTACTGAAATGTTTAATACGCGCCTGATAAGTTTTATCCGCGCGCCGAACAGTAGGAATATATTCCCAACGCTTAAGATCAGCCAACCAATATCCCAAGGAAAATTTCTCACCTGGATCTTTAGCCAGTTTCACCGTCAAGGTGGCTGATTTGGTAAACACGGTGCCATCCGGTTCCAATTTGTACACCGCCCCACGCGCTCCTGCCGGCCAAGCCGATGACTCGAGCGCGGTCAAAGAAATATTCTTTGCGCCTGCCAAAGCGCCTTTGGGTATTGCTAAATCCGCTGTATTGCCTTTGCTCGTAACCGCGACGCTACCACCCTTACCATCAATCACGGCTTGGGCTGGAGCGGAAACATCAACTGCTCCGCCACCCCCACCCAACCACGGCGCCAACTGCTTAAAGCCCCACCAACCGCCACCAATTATAACTACCAGCCCGATGACAAATAAAAATTTTTTCATACTACTAACTTTTAAAGATCACACGGTTACAAGGTAAGTTTAGTGTCACCTTTAGTATAACATAAAACTCAAACAAAACTAATCAAGTGTTACAGCTTCCCCAAATCCAGCGTCTGGTCAACTGTGATTTGGTCAACAAATTCTGGGGCATGACTCACCAGAATCATGGCGCCCGTGAACGCATCGAGAGCGCGAGCGATCACCGGCAAATGACGAAAATTAATGTGATTGGTCGGCTCATCCATAATCAGCAAGCCGGGTTTTTGCAACACAAATTGAGCGTAGCACAACAATCCCTTCTGACCTTCGGATAACGACCCGACCGGATTGCGCAACAGCTCGGCCGTCAACAAAAACTGCGCCGCCGTGGCATAAATTTCTTGATTGTTAGCGCTATCGGCGCTCGCCCCTTGCAACGCATCGTATACGGTTTGCGTAAAATCCAAACCGGAAAAATCTTGGCGATAATACCCCACGCGAATCCCGGGCTTAATAATCGCCCCCGATTCTTCCCCGCTCGCCAACGCTTGCAACAAACTACTCTTGCCGATCCCATTCGGCCCTTTCAACAACAACTTTTCTTTTTTACGCACGACCAACGACGGCGAAATATCTTTGCGTACCAATTTATGATTTTTCACTACGCCGATTGATGTTATTTCCACCAGCGCGGCCTCGAGATCCGCTTGCGCCGAAATGGTAAAGTCATTAATCGTTTTATCTTCCTGCCGCTCCTCCACCATCGTATCCTCGGCCTCGGCCACCTGATCACGCAGTTTGCTGGCTAAGGCGCGCATCTTGCCGCCCTTATGCGCGAAAAAATTTATTTTATCTTTGCGATCCTGAATGCTCCTTTTGAGCTGGGCGTTTTTGGCACGCTCGCGCTCGATCCGCGCTTCGATTTCACTCAACACATCATAATAATCACCTAAATATTGCTCCACTTTGTGCGTGTACGAATCAAGATACAACACGCCGTGCGTAAAACAATTCAAAAAGGCCGCGTCGTGAGAAATTACGATGACGGTTTTGGGGTATGCCATTAAAAATTGCGTGAGATGATCAATCCCCTCACTATCCAAATTATTTGTCGGCTCATCCAACAACAAAATATCCGGTTCTTGAATCAAAGCATAAGCCAGCAACAGCCGCGCTTGCTGACCACCGGAACAGTGCTTGACTGATTTCTCCGGCGCCACTTCCAGATGCACCACTGCTAAAATATCCTTGATGCGCTTCGGTAAATTATATGGTTTTTCAGTAAATGCCCGGGCAAAAAATTCCGTAATGGTTTTTTCCCGGCTAGCGGCGGGCATGACTTGGTGCGCCTGCGCGATTGTGGTACCGACTGGTATATGTACCTGACCGGCGGCTGGCTTGGCTTCTCGGCTGATTAATTTAAACATCGTGCTCTTCCCTGCCCCGTTCTGCCCCATGATCGTAACCTTAGAATTTTCCCGCACCGAAAAACTAGCCGCTTCCAGAAGCGGCCGATCATGATCGTAACCAAAGGTTACTTCGTCGAATCTAATAATAACATTACCCGGTGGCATAAATTTTTATTGTTCGAACTCCCGTACGTCTAGGATCGGCTCCGCCGAGACAAACATCGCAGACGGTTCCAATGTTTATAAATATATAGCAAATAAACTTCTATAAGTCAAACAAAAAACTGGATCCCTGGTCTGACCTGGGATGACAGGGGTGGCGAGATTGCTGCGTCGGGCTCGCAATGACAAATTTAAACAACCTTCGTTTCTTCCGCTATAAGATGAAGCACGTCGTTCAGTACGGGGTTGCCTTCGGTGCCTTGCGTTGTTACCTTCTTGTTCGGATACTGCATTTTCAATCCGGCGATAAACTCATCAGCAAACGAGGGGGTGACAACATCCACCTCGGTAAAATCCAAGACCAAATCATCGGCGGTATCTTTTTCTCCGTTGACAATTTGTCGGACACGCAAAATCGCCTCGCGCGCAGACGAGCGGCTGTTCAATATTTTCCCAAATTTTTTCAGTTCGAGGATCATAAAAATGTTACTTGTAATAGAGCACAAATTGAGCGAGTGTTCCTAAAATTTTTGGCACGTCCTGTTCTTGTGCCCCGTCTTCATCAACCTGTACTAATCCCGCGCCGGAACGAATAAAAAGTGTACCATGAAAATTTGTAATTGTCCAGCGTTGCACCAATTTTAATCCGTTGCCGCGTTTTTCCCCAATGCGTCCTGTGTATCCTTCCAATCCTTTCTTGATTGCGTCCGTATCCCGTAGAAGATCTGGAAAAGCATTATGTAATGAACCGAGAAAGCCGACGCCTGCATCAGCAATAACAACCTCGATCCGTTTCATTTCGGGGTAATGTTGTGCGGTGATGATCGCTCCGCTAAAGTTCATCGGCCAACTTCCGAGGTTGTGGTCAAAAACGTTGTTGCCAAGTTCACCGACAATAACAAGAGCGCGTTTTGCATCATCGTCACTCAAACCAAAATTTTTAAACATCCTTTCAAATCGCCCAAGGCGTGCACTGAACTCATCAACGTATCGGCAATGGACAATCTCCTGTATATGCACGTCTTCTGATGGAGACACGGGTACTGCCACAAGAAATCGATGCGCTTCCTTATATCCCAGCTCTGAAAGAAACTCGTCAAAATGCATTTGTTTCAAGTAGCGCAAAAATTCGGGGCTCTTCGGAAGTACGATTGATCTATCTGGTAACGATTGACGCTCAATCAGTAACAAACATATCTCACCTATCACCCACGGATGCATACAATCAATGTTAGACAAATCGATTGTTGCTCCCCGCACAATATCGCCAATGCGACTGTAAAAAATTTTAATCTGTTCTTCCATAATCTGTGGTGTATTTAAAGAAGGTACCCAAAATATCCACCCGCTGTTCCCCTGCCTCGCATTTGGAAACGTATGTATTGTTCTACCCATATACTATCAGGGTATATTCGAAAATACAATGCCCAAAATTCGAATAATCTATAATATACTGGGACTGGAGATAGAACAATTACGCCATAAAACACCCGCCGATCGATAAAAACGGGTGGAGTACACAAAGGAAGATTTTTTGGCAGGGGCGCCAGGGCTCGAACCTGGAAGAAGGGTTTTGGAGACCCTCATGATACCATTTCATCACACCCCCCACGACGAGTAATAAATTACTCGTAAATTCCAAATCACAAATTACAAACAATCTCTAAATACCAATAATTCATAAAGCAAATCAATTACTCCGTTTATAACATTAACCCACCACCCTTGTCATCTTGAACGAGTGAAGTGAGTCGAAGCGGATAATTTGGAATTTAACACAAAAAACTACTTCGTTTCTTTGTGCGGCATGTGCTTTTTGCACCAGGTGCAGTATTTTTTCCGCTCGAGACGCACTTTGATCGTCTTTTTATTTTTGCGTGAATTATAATTCACGCGTTTGCACTCGGTGCATTCAAACTTGATAAGATTATCTTGGGACATAGAGGATCAGCTTACTTCAGCCAGAGGCCGATCCGCCTTGGACGGAAGCTTACTAGCTTTCTAGCTTACTAAAAATTAATTACTTACCAGAGCCACCTCCCGGATTCGAACCGGGGACCTTCACTTTACAAAAGTGTTGCTCTACCAGCTGAGCTAAGGTGGCTCAAATCGCTCGGTGGCACTTAAAAAACATGGAGCCGTTGACCGGGATTGAACCGGTGACCTCGTTCTTCGTTTACACCTCTCTTTTATGCAAACCTTATAGGAGAGGACTAGACTGTATCTTTTTCCATATATGATGGAAACCCTTGTCAGTCGTTCGAGCCGACGTAATGTCGGCTACGGTCTTAACCTAGGCAGGTCTTTAACCGTTATTCGGGATTCACCGCAAGATTACTCTTACGGTGGGCAGGATCACAACGACCCACCAAGAACGTGCTCTACCAACTGAGCTACAACGGCACTCCTATGCATTAACCCTTTCGTAATTTCGTAACCTTTCGTAGTTCGTATGCTTACAACTCCAAAATCCGCTTTTCAAAATCAGCCAACTTTTGATTATCAGGATTGACCGATCGCAGGGTACGCAAAGCGTCTTTGGCTTCGTCTTTCTTACCGGCCAGTATACATTCTTCCAGAAAAAGGTCAAGCAAACGAGGACTGCGGGGAGAAAACGATAATGCCTCGCGAAAATCCTCGAAAGCCATATCGTGCTTACCTTCCAGACCGTGCAAAACGCCGATGTTGGTGAGCACTGCTTCATCGCGACCGGTCAAACGCTCCACATACACCCACACTTCGCGCGCGTGACCATATTGGCGCAGGGCCGTATAAATTTCCGCTAAATGTTTATACGCCTCCACATGCCGCGTATCTAAACTGACCAGCTCAATGAATACTTGCTCGGCTGGTTCATACGCGCCCTCGGCCAACAACGCCTCACCTTGTTGCCACAGTTCCGCAATCCGCTCGTTGCGTTTTGCCCCATTGTTACGCACCAATTCGGTTTGTTTTTGTTTGGAACGATCCTCAATGCGCTTCAGCCATTCTAACCAACGCCCCCACCAATGTGTCCACCACACTCGCACCGGACTTAAGCGCAGATGAAGTTTTTGAAAAAATAATTTCACGCGGCGTTCGAGTCGTTGTTCCATAATCACCCGTTTCTTTTTTTCCGTCTGCTCGGCCGGAATGGTGGCCACATCAATCAACGCCACTTGCGGTGACTTGCGAATAATTATCATGATGATCACCAACAAACTGCCGACCATCAACAAAAATGCCAGAATATTGTAAATCATATAAACGCTCTCACCAACTTCGGAATTTCTTTTAATTTGACACTAGCGCGGCCCACCAACAAACCGTCAACTTCCGCCGCGCCGGCTAACGTCTTAAAATTTTTGCTATTCACACTGCCGCCATACAAAACCGGAACATTACGACCGGCTGCACCATATATTTTCACCAATGTTTCGCGAATCGCATCTATTACTGTCACGATATGTTCGAGCGGCGCCACCCGGCCTGTACCGATTGCCCAACTCGGTTCATACGCAATCACCGGCCGACACGCGATGGTAGCGGCCAGCGTGCGCAATTGCCGCCGCACCAATGTGATCGCCGCCGTACTCGTTACCTTCGTTCGCTCCCCCACGCACAACACCGGCACCATTTTTGCCGCCGCGGCCGCAACATATTTTTTGGCAATTATTTTTTCGGTTTCACCCAACTGCCACCGCCGTTCCGAGTGGCCGATCAGAACATATCGGCAACCCACGCGACGCAATTCGTGCGCTGACACTTCGCCGGTCTGCGCGCCATTTTCAGCGGCGGCGCAATCCTGTGCACCCAAAAGCACGGCTGATTTTTTAAACACGGCTTTCACCGGCTCAAGATCAACAAAATCCGGAAACACCGCCACCGTCAGCCCGCGCGACTGGTTGGCAACCGCCGCCTGCCACGCCCGCGCCACCGCTAACGCGCGCGCGCCGGCAACATACATTTTCCAATTGGCAAACAAATATTTTTTTACCATAGAGTAATAATTTTGATAGCGCCAACCGTAACGCCAGTTACCAATAACCCCATAATCAACACACCGATGGCAATATAGCCGGTCGCATGCCAACGCGGAATCCGAAACAACCAAGCCGCCGCGGCGCCCGTCCAAGCGCCAAACAAAGGCAACGGTATAGACACAAACAAAATCAAAGCCACCGCGCCCCAGCGTTCATAGTGATGAAAAAAATGATGCTCCACTCGTTTGAACCACCACACCAGTAAACGATGAACCGTTTGATTGTGTCGGCCACACCATTGCGCCACCGGATCCAACAGCCACAACAACACGATCGCCGGTGTGAACGTACCGGCTACGGCCACAATATATGTCCACCACACCGGCAAATAATAAAAACTAATTCCCACGGGAATAGCCGCGCGCAACTCCCCAATCGGTAAGGTGGCAATTAAAAAAACTGCCCACGAAGGTGGAAAACCGGAAAACCAAGCCAGATAAGTTTCAAAAAACATGTCATCAGTATACCAGACCCACCCTGGTGTTGCCAAGAGAGCTGACATCAAAAATAGCTTCACGATATTTCAGATGCCGACGACGCCTAAATCGACGAAATATTATTTTTGTTATGAGCTCTTGTTCCAAGTTACATATTTATCAACCCAATCAATCAGGCGCGAAGTATTTTTGAAGCGATCAGTATGCGTTTTACTCCCCAGCACTACCACAATTACCTCGCGTTGTGAGCGGGGCAAGCGCGCCAGTACGGCCACGGAAAATCCGGCCTCTTCAATATAACCTGTTTTGCCAGCTACCACCCGATTGTCATAATACGGGCCGGGTAGTCGCAATAAATTAGTGGTCGTAATTTTGGTACCGTCGGATAAGGTGTAACGCGCGGCGTACAAAAATGGACGCAACCATTCATCATGCGCGTCGGCGTAGAGTAAACGCGCGATTTCACGCGCCGAGGCCTGATTGGCCGGATCGAGTCCGGTGGAATCAGCCCATTCGGCCGTTACCAACCCGAGAGCGTACGCTTCTTGTTTCATGGCTACCAAAAATTCCTGGGCCGAGAGCCCGGTCAAACGCGCCAAGGCCTTACCCGCAATATTGGATGAGTCAATCAAGAGGGCGGCCAATAAATCTGCTAGCGAGTAGCGGCGACCAACGGGCAAATCTTGACGACCATACGGCGTTATATCTTGAGCGGTAATTACAAATGGTCCGGGCGCGGTGAGATACTGCTCAACTACGCGCGCCGTTAATAATTTTGTCAAACTGGCCACCGGCTGAAGCGCGTCAACCGCACCAATACTAACAATCTCGGCGCCAGTGTCGGCAGAGAGCACAATCGCTTGCGCCGTGCCCAACTCTAACAACGGCGCGTCGGCAGTCAGCCAAAATCGACGCGGCCGACTGGCTGGTAACATGGTCGGTGCGGCCGGCGCCGGCATCGCGGCCAAAGCCAACGAAGTAGCTGGCGTCACTGCCGTATGATGCCAACGCGGAAAAATCAGCGCGCTACCCGCGGCCACCACGATAAGCACTCCTAGCCCCGATAATCCTAATACGCGCGAGTTAATCATGATGAAATTTCAGTGGGCGCGCCAGTGAGCAACGAATTAATCAATGGATCATTCGCCAATTCCGCGAATTCAGGTAATTCTTCGCGCCGCGCGATACCGAGATGCCCTAATAACGCAAATGTCACTTGATACCGCGGCCCATATGGCGTCGCGGCAAGCTCTTCAATCAAACCACGCAACAGCAAATTACGAATAATCAAACTGACATTCACGCCACGAATATGTTCCAGCTCGGCTTTGGTCAACGGTCCGCGATACGCCAAAATTGTCAGCGTTTCCAGTTGCGGTCGAGTTAATTCACTCACCGCTTCCGCTTTCAAAAAATCACTCACGACTTGGCTCGCGGCCGGTGCATTCACCATCTGCGCTTCCTCGCCATTGCGTTGCAAACGCAAACCACTCGAGCGTGCTGCATACGTCGTTGCCAAAGCATCCAGCGCCGTAGAAATTTCCTCACCCGTAGCAAAGGTCAACTCCTTTAATTTTTTAACTGACAGCGCCCGCGGACTGACGAAAAGCAACGCTTCGATTTTTGCTCCCAAATTTTGTTCTAGTGTCATACTAAACCATTGTTAAATTGTTCAATTGCTCAATTGTTAAATGCCATACTTTTCTGCGCACCCTTTTCAACAATAGAACAATTGAACAATCGAGCCATTTAGATACTACCTTGAATTACCATATCAGAAAATAACTGTTCTTGACTGACAATGACCCGTCGTTGTTTCAACAGCTCGAGGAGCGCCAAAAACGACACAATAATCAGTTCGCGCGATTTAGCATCACCGATCACATGCGAAAAAGCAAACTTGGTTTTCGCCTCCAGGTGCTTTTCAATATCGCGAATTTTTTCTTCAATCGAAACACGACGCGCCAGACGCTCGCTGGCCAGAGTGACAACCGGCCGCAACCGTGTCACCACTTCGCGCATGGCCACGGCTAAACGCCTAGCCGTCAAATGCGCTGGCGGTTGAAAACCTTGCATTAACCCCTCGGGCACACGCTCGCGATTAAACAACACAATCTCCCGCCGCCACCACTCGTCCACCGTCTTCGCCACCGCCACAAACCGCTGATACACCCTAATTTGTTGTTCAAATTCTGCGACCGACTCTTCCTCTGGCTGGCTTGCCAAAAATGGCAACAAGTAAATGGATTTTAATAATAACAAGCGCGCCGCCACCAACAAAAAATCCGAAATTTCATCCGGATCACGCTCGCGCATGCCCTTGACACGCGCCAAATACTGCTCCGCCACCTGCGCCAAAGAAATACGCGACACCTCAAGCTTTTCCGTCTCAATCAACTGTAACAATAAATCAAGCGGGCCGGAAAATTCCCCGGTCTTAATTACATAAGTCATATTTCACCCCCACGAGTATCAATCAGTATCGCGAGCGGAGCGAGCAAGTATCAATTAGTATTATATAATTTTGATACTCATAGATACTTGCTTCACCACGCTACGCGTGGCTTCGCGATACTTAATAGATATTTATCGCCAATTATTTTTTCTTTAAGTATTTCTTTTCCAACTTCCCGACAGCCCCTTTGATGGGATTTTCCATTTTAGCGTAATCCCTCATTTTCATGGCGATACTTTCAGTGTAACTGCCGGCGCGTAACAAAACACGCTGGGCTTTGGCAAACGCACTATCCAGCACCACATCAACTTTATGCAAAGAACCAAACGGCGTCAACGCTCCCACTTTTGTTTTCAAAACCTTGGTCATAATTTTTTCCGGCGCGATCGCCACGGCCTTGGCTTTGAGCACCTTTTTCAATTTGGACAAATCCAATTTATAATGAGCTGGCAAAACCACCAACACATATTTTTTATCGGCCTTCACCAACAATGTCTTGGCGATCTTGTCTAATTTTTCTTTGATGGTCTGCGCCAAATCAAAAGTGGTATACACGGTCTTGTGTTTCAAAATATCGTAGGACACACCGGCTTTGGCTAAATGCTTCAGCACTTTTTTGGGAATAGACATATAAATAGCTTTTAGCTTATTAGCTTCCTAGCTTTTTAGCGGTAACTTCTGCCGACGATCCAATAGCTGACGAATGATACGACGGCCTTTGGCCGTCAAACGCACTTCGCGGATAAACCATTTATGCGGCGTACGCACACCATAACCAACCAATAAACCATCATCAATCAACCCTTCCAAACACCTAGTCAAAATCCCCTCTTGGTTGCGTACTTTCAACTCCGGTTTGCCTTGATAGTAGCGCAAAAATACCCTCCGCCCCAAGTTCTTACCACTGACCTCTTGCCAACAATCGCGCAAAATCCAGCGTTGTAACCGACCATAATGCATACCACTTCTAGTATAGCGCAATGCCCACATTCCGAGCAAATGAAAAAACGCCTGTCCGCCCCTCGCGACGAGGAACTGACAGGCGCTGTGATTTCGCTACTGCGACCTAGACGATGTCTTGTGCCGTGCGCTCCGCGAACGCCTCACTCATCTCATTGATGATGGCGAGTGCGGCCGCACGCGGATCAGGCGCCTGGGTGATCGGTCGACCGACCACGAGATAGTCCGCGCCATTCCGGATCGCGGCACGCGGCGTATCCACCCGCGCCTGATCGTCCTTCTTGACCGTCGCATCAGCAGGACGAATACCGGGTGTGGCGATCAGGAAATCCGGACCGCAACACTGCCGCACCGCCAGTGCCTCCTTCGGCGAAGCGATCACACCATCAGCCCCGGCTCTTTCTGCCATCAGCGCGAGATTGCGCACGACCGCGACCATATTCTCGCTCTGTGTCTGCTTGGTTTCACCCTCGTCCGCGATATCAAGCGCCGGCACCATGTCCATTTCCACAAGTGCTTGATAATCGAGCGACGTGAGAACCGTCACCGCCAACACCTTTGTGTTCGGCAGTTCTTGCTTGACCGCAGCAATACCGGCAGACCCAGCCCACGCCATGACCGTAAC
>CAZBFB010000005.1:0-29884 GCA_964491085.1 uncultured Gammaproteobacteria bacterium
GGGATGTTGTTTGTATTTCCTAGCCCGAGTCAGCAGATGTTTTGGATGAAAGACATGTTGATACCGCTTGATATTATTTGGATTCGTGAGGCCCGAGTGACCGGGGTGGCGGAACTGGCCAAGCCGCCGACGGTTACGGGCGGCGTGGTGCAAGAGTTTGTGTCGCCGGGTTTGGTTGACCAGGTACTTGAGGTGCCGGCTGGGTTTGCCCGGCATGAGGATATCAAGGTTGGCGATTTGGTAGAGGTGCGGTATAATAAATGAAGACCATTTATTTATTTGTCATTCCCGATTAGTTCTGGAATCCAGTGAACCTGGATCCCAAATCGAGTTGGGGATGACACCGGAAAATACATTTATGAAAAAGATTATTTTTTTGCTAGCGGCGGTGGTGGTGATGGGGGCGGGGTGTGGAAAATCTGCCTATCAGCGAGTAGCTGAAAATTCGCTTTATGATAATTCTGCTGATCAAGGTGTTGAGGGTGATGAAAATAATGACAGTAGCGCAACCTACACCTATGAAGACAAATCAACGGGCAGTAGTTTGAATATCGGCACCGGGACTTTATCACCGGCTTTAGCAGCCGAGATTTCTTTACCGGCCGGCGCGATGATTAGAAGTTCCATGAACATTCCCGGAAATATACAGTTGGTGTATGAGGTCAGCGCCGGTTCGTTAGCCGCCGCCGCCAGCGTGCATGAACAACAACTTAAGGATAAGGGGTGGAAACAGGACTCAACGTTTGTTAATAGTAATACCGTTTATCAAATGTATAGTCAGGGTACTAAAAAAATGCAACTGGCTGTATATCCGGCCACGAGCGGATTAGTATCCGTTAGTTTAACCTTAAGTGGTAACTAGTCATTGGCGACAAACGTTTCGTTTTTTCTGCCGGCGCGAGTTAACCTCGCGCCGACTTGGTATGGTGGTTTGGTTGTTGGTGGTGGCCAGTTTGCCCTGGCTGAAAGATCAATGGATCGGGGTGCGGGCGGTGACGGTTACGCCGCCTTCGAGTCAGCAAGAATTGATTGTTTTACCAGCGGCTGGGGTTAAACCAGTGATTGATTTTTTACAAGCGGCCCAGACGAGTTTGGATGTGAATGTCTATTTGTTAACCGAGCCGAAGATTTTGCAAACACTAGCCGAAGCGAAAGCGCGTGGTGTCAATGTGCGCGTAATTTTTGAACATCAGCCGTTTGGTGGTGGATTTTTTACCGGGAAAATTTCTAAGCAATTAGCGGCCGCTAATATTCCGGTACGCGATGGCCCCCGTCGTTTTACCTATGATCACGCCAAGTATGTAGTGCGCGATAGTTCAACCGCCCTGATCTCAACGGCTAATTTTACCACCGCGGCCTTTACTAAGGATCGTGATTTTATAATCATCGATCGTGAGCCATCGGATGTCGAGCTCTTGCACAATTTATTTGCCGCGGATTGGGATAATGCGCCGTTTTACGAAGAGGATCCCGAGGTGGTGATCAGTCCGAACAATGCGACCACCAAACTGAATGGATTATTGCGCGCGGCCAAGCAGGATATTATCGGCGCAGTGGAAGTGTTCGACGATCCGGGCATTAAAGAGTCCTTGTTGGCGGCGGTCAAGCGCGGCGTTGCCGTAAAGTTTTTGTTAGCGGATCCAAAAACTATTAGGAGCAATCAAACGGCATACGATGATCTGGTCGCGGGCGGAGTGCGGGTAAATTTTCAGAAAAAACCGATTTTGCACGCCAAGTATTTGGTGGTGGATGGGCGAGTGGCCTATCTTGGCTCGGTTAATTTCACCACTAATTCTTTGCTCGCTAACCGTGAAGTCGGTTTGTTGACCGTGACGCCAGCGGTGTTGCGTTCGCTCCGTGATTGGTTCGAATTGGATTGGGACGCGTCGCCCGACAAAGTATCGTTTTCATGTTGGCGGCTTTGTGGTATACTTTATCCAGCTTCAGTTTAATTATTTTTGTCATCCCAAAATTGATTTGGGATCCAGGTAACCTGGATTCCGGGTCAAGCCCGGAATGACATATGTGTGGTATGTTCAAAAAGATTAAAGTCGGTATCAATGGGTTTGGTCGGATCGGGCGGGCGGTGTTTAAAATAGCAACAGCGGATCGGCGCGTCGAGATTGTTGGTATTAATGATTTAACGGACACGAAGATTTTGGCGCACTTGCTTCAACACGATTCGGTGTACGGGCCGTTTGTGGGCAAAGTGCGCGCCGAGACGGATGCGTTGGTGGTAAACAAGAAGCGTATTCCTGTTTTTATACAACCGGAGCCGGCCAAAATTCCTTGGGGTAAAGTGGGGGCGGATGTTATCCTCGAGTCCACTGGTTTTTTTACCGAAGGCAACGCGGCCGCCGCGCATTTAAAAGGAGGAGCCAAGCGAGTGATTGTGTCCGCGCCGACTCATGGCACGGAAGTCAAAACATTTGTGCGCGGGGTGAACACAAAAAAGTATAACGGCGAGGCGGTAATTTCCAACGCGTCGTGTACGACTAACTGTGTGTCGCCGGTGATGGCGGTATTGATGGCGAATTTCGGTGTGGCCAAAGCGTTGATGACCACGGCGCATGCGTATACTTCGGGGCAAAACTTGGTTGATGGCCCGCCGCCGGCGCGCAAAAAAGATGTGCTCGATGGTCGTGCGGGAGCGTTGAATATTGTGCCGTCATCAACCGGTGCGGCCACGGCCGTGATCAAAACTATTCCGGAATTGGCAGATAAATTCGGCGCCATGTCATTGCGTGTGCCGGTGCCGGCCGGTTCGATAGCCGATTTTTCGGTGGTCACTTCACGAAAAGTTACCGTTGAACAAGTGAACGCGGCGTTTCGCAAAGCGGCCAAGAATCCGATTTATCAAGGGGTATTGAGCGTGACGGACGAGCCGCTCGCATCGAGCGACATTATCGGCTCGCCGTATTCCGCGGTGGTGGATTTGTCATATACACAAGTGGTGGGCGGGGATTTGGTGAAGGTGATGGCATGGTATGACAACGAGTGGGGGTATGCGACACAGCTGGTTAAGCAAATCATAGATTTGTTTTAGTAAATTAAGAACTAAGTAAATTAAGAATTAAGCCGTAGAATACAAGTGTCATTGGGTTTTGTTGCTTAATTTACTTACCAGCTTAATTTACTTAATTTACTTGGTATGAAAGTTTACATTGCCGCCGATCATGGGGGATTTAAGTTAAAAGAAAAACTTAAGCAGTATGTAATGCGGTTGGGGTATGAGGGGATGGATTTTGGGGCTCGGGCGTATAAGCCGGGGGATGATTATCCGGATTATGTGATTCCTTTGGCTGAAAAAGTGGCGCGTGATAAGCGGGCGTTGGGGATTGTGTTGTGTCGGAATGGTCAGGGGGTGTGCATCGCGGCGAACAAAGTCCGTGGCGCGCGCGCGGTGACCGGGTTTTCGAAAAAAATGGCCGCTTCAACGCGTCGTGATGATAATGCGAATGTGCTGTGTCTCCCCGCAGATTATATTTCCGAACGGGAAGCCAAAGAAATTGTAAAAATTTGGTTGCGCACGAAATTTTCCGGGGCGAAACGGCATGTGCGAAGGTTGAAACAAGTTGAAAAATTTGAAGGAAAACAATAAGTATCTGCGAGTATCGCGAAGCGAATATCCATAAGTATCAGATACTAGTTGATATTTGCTTATTGAGGATCGCGATATTTGTAGATATTGATTGTATGGAATTATTTCCGGCGTTATTAGTTCATTCCGAAGCAGAGCTTGTAGAAAAAGTTGGTTTGATTCGGCGGATGGCGCCGGCGGCGGTGCATGTGGATGTTATGGATGGAAAGTTTGTACCGAATACTACCTACACGCCGACAGCGCGGGTGGCGGAATTGTTGCGGGGGATTCCGTTTGAGTTGCATTTGATGGTGGTTGATCCGGCGGCGATTGTGCACGAGTGGTTACAGACGCCGGCCATGCGATTTATTATGCACTTGGAATCCGGCGGCGAGTTGGAACGGTTGGCTGAAGAAATTCATCATGCCAGTCGCGAAGTCGGTTTTGCCATCAATCCGGCCACGTCGCTCGAACGTATTCAACCGCTCGTGGGCATGATGGAAGTTCTGCAAGTGATGGGGGCTGATCCGGGATTTTCCGGCAAAGTATTTGATCCAAAAATGTATGATCGCATCCGCGAAGTGCGTCAGCGTTTTCCCGCGCTCACGGTGTCGGTTGATATCGGCGTGAATGAAACCACCATTCCGGAAATGAAATCCGCCGGCGCGCAACGCTGTGTTTCCGCCAGTGCGGTGTTTGCCAGCGCTGATCCGGTGGCGGCGTATAAAAAACTTATTGCACTTGCGATCTAAATATTACTACGAAGTTACGAATGGGTTGATTAATTATTCGTAATTTTCGTAATGATTCGTACCTTCGTAGTAATATAAACAATAGATGTATGTCGCAGTGTTTATCTATCGGACAACTCGAACGCAAGGCCAATGAGATTCGGCAGGATTTGATCAAGATGTTGGTGGCGGCGGGGTCGGGGCATTCGGCCGGGCCTTTGGGGATGGCGGATATTTTTACCGCGCTGTATTTTCATATTTTAAAACACGATCCGAAAAAACCGAATGATCCGAAACGCGATCGGGTATTTTTGTCCAACGGTCATATCGCGCCGATTTGGTATGCCACATTGGCGCACGCCGGCTATCTGTCGCGCCAAGAAATGTTAACAAGCTTGCGCAAACTGGGTTCGCGTTTACAAGGTCACCCGCATCGCAAAAGTTTGCCGCCGATTGAAAATCCGAGCGGTCCTTTGGGGCAGGGGATTTCGCAAGCAGTCGGGTATGCCTTGGCCGCGCAGCTGGATAGCGCGAATTTTGAAACATTTTGTTTGATGAGCGATGGTGAATTAGATGAAGGTCAAGTGTGGGAGGCGTTTATGTTTGCTGGTAATAAGAAATTACACCAGCTCACGGTTATTATTGATCGTAATAATATTCAGATTGACGGCCTGACCGAGCAGATCATGCCGTTGGAGTCCTTGCGTGCCAAACTAGAGGCGTTCAATTGGCATGTGCTGGAAATTGACGGTCATAACCTGCAAGCCATTATTGACGCGTGTAATTCTGCTAAAGCGATTTATGAGCGTCCGGTGGCCATCATCGCACACACTATTCCGGGCAAGGGCGTGGAGTTTATGGAATTCAAATACGAATGGCATGGCAAACCACCAGCCCCGGGCGCTGAAGCGGAACAAGCTTTGCACGACCTGCGGACTCTGGGCGGGAAGATTTGTAGCGAGCACCAATAGGTTTAATACTGTCATCCCAAACTTGATTTGGGATCCAGATTAACCCATCCTTAAATTTCCAATTACCAATATTCAATTTCCAATGAAATTTGGCATTAAGCATTAGACATTTTGTTGGAAATTGGGTATTAGAAATTATTAAGCTGGGTGGTCTGGATTTCCGGTCAAGCCGGGAATGACACAAACACATTACGCTATGTCATTAAATAAAATAACAAATAAGCATCTTTTTACCGCCCAAGAAGAATCCGTGCCGACGCGAAACGGGTATGGCGAAGGGTTGGTTTTGGCTGGCCAAGCCAATCCGAATGTGGTGGTGTTGTGTTGTGATTTGACGGAATCAACCCGGTCGTTGGAATTTAAAAAACAATTTCCGGAGCGATTTATTGAAGTCGGCGTGGCGGAACAAAATATGGCCGGGGTGGCGGCCGGTATGGCGCATTATGGAAAAATTCCGTTTACTTCCAGTTATGCCACGTTTTCTCCCGGACGCAATTGGGATCAAGTGCGTGTGGCGATAGCGTATGGGAATGCGAATGTAAAAATTGCCGGCGCGCATGCCGGGATTTCAGTGGGGCCAGATGGCGCGACGCATCAGGCGCTGGAAGATATTGCCATCACGCGCGTTCTGCCGAACATGATCGTGATCTCGCCCTGCGACGCGATCGAGGCGCGTAAAGCCACATTGGCGGCGGCGCACGTGAAGGGGCCGGTGTATTTGCGGTTTGCGCGTGAGAAAACACCCGTCATGACTAGAGAAGATGCACCTTTCGAAATCGGTCAGGCCTATGTTATGCGTGAGGGAAGTGATGTATCCGTGATTGGTACCGGTCCGATTTTATATGAAGCGCTCTTGGCGGCTGAATGTTTGGCGGGCAACAAACCAGCGCTCGAAAAATTATTAAGGCGTTATCCATCATTGACCAAGCGGATCGGTGTTTCAAAGTTATCCGGCCACTCAATGACGCGGGCGAAAAAGGTTACGATCTGGACGCCGTCGGCCATCAAAAAAATGTTGGTGAAAAAAATAGAGGCCGAAGTGATCAATGTGCCGACAATCAAACCGCTGGATGCCAAAACCTTGGTGGCCAGTGTGAAGAAAACCGGTTGTGCGATAACGGTAGAAGAACACCAAACTCAAGGCGGACTCTATGGCGCGGTGGTCGAAATTCTGGCACAATTATATCCAGTCCCTTGCGCTCCGATCGGCATGCCGGATTCGTTCGGCGAATCGGGTGAGCCACTCGAGTTGTTGGAAAAATACGGCCTGACGGCGCCGTATATAATACAAAAAATGATTGAGGTGATTGCCATGAAAGGTAAACGAAAAAATAATTGCTAGCGGATTTAAGTGTTCAATTGTTCGATTGCTCAATTGTTATTAATTCCAACAATTTAACCATTGAACAATCAAACATAGTTATCTGTCTGACTTATGTTAGTATCCGGTACCTCACTACTAAAACAAGCTCGTCGCGGCCAGTATGCCGTGGGTGCTTTTAATATTAATAATTTGGAAATTTTGCAGGGGGTGGTGGCCGGGGCGGTGAAACAGCGGGCGCCGGTGATTATACAAACCAGCCAGGGCGCATTGGATTATGCCGGGTTGGAATATTTGGCGATCTTGGTGCACTACGCCGCTCAAACCGAGCGTATTTCGATGGTTTTGCATTATGATCACGGCAAAGATTTAGACAAAGTTTTGGCCATTATTGATTCCGGCTATTACAGCTCGGTGATGTATGATGGTTCAAAATTGCCGTTCGCGGAAAATATCAAAAACACAAAACGCGTGGTGGCGTTGGCGCATAAGCGGGGGATGAGCGTGGAAGCGGAGCTGGGCGCGATTTTTGGTCGCGAGGATACGCTGAATGTAACCGCGCGGGAAGCCATGATGACCGATCCCGCACAGGCAGAAGAATTCGTCCGCGTTACCGGTTGCGATTCGCTGGCCGTTTCGATCGGTACGGCTCATGGTGCGTACAAATCGATGGCTTTGAGTGAGTTAAAGCCATCGTCCCGTGCAGTGTACACGGGATCCAAAGTCAAATTGGATTTAAAACGATTGCAAACGATTGCTCGGCGCGTCAAAATTCCGTTGGTACTGCACGGCGCCAGCGCGATCAATCACGAGGCGATCAAAGAATCGGAGCATGAGTGCAATGTGCTGGGCGATTGCAATCGTTTGAACGGCGCGCAAGGCGTACCGGATGCACAAATCAAGCAAGCGATAAAATTCGGCATCAGCAAAGTCAATATTGATTCCGATTTGCGTATCGCTTTGCTGGACGGTATTCGCAGTACGTTAATAGATAACAAAACCACCATTGACCCGCGCGAATTTCTCGGCGCCGGCCGCAATAACATTCAAAAAGTGGTCGAGCAAAAGTGTCAGTTGTTTGGTTGCGCGGGAAAAGGATAAGAAAAAGTAAATTAAGAACTAAGCCAAATTTGAATTAGCTTAATTTACTTACCAGCTTAATTTACTTAATTTACTAGTTCGCTATGTTCGATATCATCACTATCGGTTCCGGCGTTATTGACGCCTATGTCAAAAGCAAGGCCGCTCGCCAGATTACGTCGCGGTTGTTTGCCACGGGCGAAGGGGAGTGTTTTGCTTTGGGATCAAAAATTGAAGTTGATAAATTTTTAGTTACCACCGGTGGCGGCGCGACGAATGCGGCGGCCACGTTCGCTCATCTTGGTTTCAAGGTAGCGGCCGCGGCGCGGGTGGGTGATGATTTTTTTGGCGCGGCCATTATCGATGATTTGGCCAAACGCGGCATTGCCACCGACCTCGTGATGCGGGCACGAAGCGAACATACTGGATTTTCTACAATCTTGGTAGCGCCAGATGGCGACCGCACTGTTTTGGTATTTCGCGGCGCGGCGGAAAAGTTTGTTTGGTCAGAGTTCAAGACAAGCAAATTAAAAGCCAAATGGTTTTATGTTTCTTCGCTCGCCGGTCAAATCAAAGTGTTGGAGCAATTATTCGCGTTCGCCAAGCGTAATGGCATTAAGATTTTTTGGAATCCGGGTGCCAAAGAATTAAAACACGGGTTGGCGAAACTGCAACCGCTTTTGCATTTAGCCGAAATTGTGATGATAAATCGTGAAGAAGCGGCTCTGCTTACCGGCCAATCAGGTTCGAATGTGCCTGCCATGATGACTGCTCTGACGACGAATGTGCCGCAGGTTATAATTACCGACGGGCGGGCCGGTTCGTATTATGCCAACGGCGCTGATTATTTTGTCGCGGGTACGCGTGGCATCAAAGCGGTCAATGCCACGGGCGCGGGCGATGCTTTCGGCGCTGGTTTTTTAGTCGGCATGATGAAGTGGCAAAATCCGGCATGGGCTTTGCAGTTGGGTACGATTAATGCGGAAGGAACAATTCAGAAACCCGGCGCCAAAGAAGGACTGCTCGAATTTATTCCGGCTCGTTTGGTACTTAATAAAGTAAAAGTGCAACGTCAAACATTATGAAAAAGCTATTACGCGTATTGGTTACTCATCAAATTCCTAACGCGGGAATTTCTTTGTTAAAAAAAGCCGGATTTAATGTCAAGGTGAATAATGCCAACAACCAGGTAGTTACGCACCAATGGCTTCGGCGCCAGGTTAAAGGCGTGGCTGGTTTGTTAACTGATCTAACAGACACGGTTGATGCCACTGTTTTTAACGCCGCTGGCCCGCAATTAAAGGTGGTGGCTAATTATGCCGTGGGCTATAACAATATTGATGTGATTGAAGCGAAAAAACGAGGGGTGGTGGTGGGGAATACACCGGGAAAATTTTTAACCATGGCGGTGGCCGAGCATACTATGGCGTTGACGCTGGCCATAACGCGGCGGATTGTGGAAGCGGATAAATTTATGCGTGCGGGTAAATATCACGAATGGTCACCGACGTTGGATTTGGGTCCAATGCTTTCGGGAATGACATTTGGAATTATTGGTTTAGGCAGGATTGGCAAAGAAGTGGCTCGTCGTGCCATTGGTTTGGGTATGAAGATAATTTACACCAGCGGTAAGCGCGAACTTGATTTTGAACAAGGATCGGGTGCGGTGTACAAAAAGAACTTGCGTGATCTGTTGCACGCGGCGGATGTGGTTTCGATTCATGTGCCTCTGCTATCAACTACGCATCATTTGATCAATGCTTCGAGTTTTAGGATCATGAAACCAACTTCATATTTGATTAATACCTCGCGTGGACCAGTGGTGGACGAAGCGGCGTTGGCGCAAGCGATTAAGCAGAGAATGATTGCCGGCGCGGCGCTTGATGTATTTGAATTTGAGCCGAAAGTACATCCCATACTTTTGAAAGCGGAGAATGTAATTTTGACACCGCACATTGCTTCCGCCACGCACGAGGCGCGTGATGAAATGGCCGTGATGGCGGCGCGAAATATTATTGCCGTATTGCGGGGTAAGCCGGCGCCGTATGCCGTGGCGGAGATGAAAAATCATTGAAACATGGAAATACACGGCGGCTATCGCCACCTAAACACGGTAACACAAAATTAAAGTGTGTTTCCGTGTTGCAGTGCTTATGAATAAAATTGCGTTGCAAAAATTGTCTCATCTTTTATTGCTCAAGCATCCGCGCGAGGCGGAAAGGATTTTATTGAGTTTAGAGCGCTATCATCATGATGGCGAAATCATTCAGCAATTACTGGCACGCAACGACGCCTTGTTTGCCCGCCAAGTTTCCGCTTTGGACTTGCCCGCCGATAGCCAACCAGAAGTTATTTATAGTGCTTTGTTGACAAAAATAGCCGGTGCTGAAGCAGAATTAACTAGATTAGTGGATGGTGATGAGCGGAGTGTGACGGCTAAGCATGTTAGTCGTTTGATGCGTTTGGCCAATCAAGCGCACCCCGAGCGGCGGGGATTTTTTTTAAAGCAAGCGGTGGCCAAGAAAGTTTTACAGGCCTATCCGCCGACACATTTAATCAGCGCGTTGGGGTATCGGAATGTTAATGAATTATTGCGTCGGGAAAATATTTTCGAAATTTTTGCCGCCTTACGTTTCACCCAAGCGGGAAAATGGATGGATGGCCTGCTCAAGCAGTATGCTCGATTAACGCCAGCTGATTTTGAACAGCGCGCGGTACAAACCATAATTTTGCCCGCGGCAAAATGGTATCCGCTGGCAGAAGAATTTATCAAAAAAAAGTATCATAACCTGTCGCATTCGAAAGAGATGGGGGTTATTTTTTTGATTTCCATTCCGGGCCAATTTCAAGGATTACATTTGCGGGCATTGGCTCTGTTGCTCCATTATTTTTGGGAGGTGACATTTTATTCTCGTCTGTTCGCGTTGCAAGCCAAACAAACACCGTCAACATTTGGTCAGGAGTTAGTGGTGGCGATCAATGGCGACATTAAAGATCGACAGTCAAAATATCAGCGCGGTGATTGTTGGTATATTTTGCAACGCTACTTGGCTAAAGATCCAACCCAAGATTGGCGTTTTTTTGAACCGCATGTGATGCCCGAGGCCATGCACTGGCGGCGCGGCTTGAACTCGCTGGTGCGATTACAACAGCGTTATCCTAGACAATTACCGAGTTTGGGTTTTTGGGAAGAAGATATGGATTGGGTAGCAAAAAATTTTTTGATCGGTCGTCAGTCCAGTATTTTAACTTTGAATTTTGCAGACCTGTTATTTTCCTATGCCCAGCGCTTATCTTTCCCGGATTATTATTTGTATCATTGGCGCGAAAGTTTTTGGAATAAATTGTACGCTTCATTTGTCGGTGAGGAACAGATGGAGCAGAATATGCTACACTATCTGGGGGAGGGGAGAATCAACAGGTAACAGCTTTTAGGTGCAGTAGCTTCAGTAGGAAATTTTCTACTGCACCTACTGAATCTAATAATCTACTGCACCTATGACCAAAATTATCGCCACTATCGGACCAGCTTCGTTTGAGTCGGACATTATGCGGGCTATGATTGGAGCTGGCATGGCGGTGGCGCGTATTAACACGGCCTTTGGTGACACCGCGCAATACGAATTGATTGTTGATCGTTTGCACAAAATTAAACGCACTCTGCCGGTGATGTTGGATTTGAAGGGCGAAGAGTTACGTGTGCACATGAAGTCACCGCAACGAGTGGTGGCTAACGAAACAATTATATTATATTTAGCCAAGCATCCCGACGGCCCATATTTGAATCGTGACATTAATCATTGGTTGCAGATTGATCAGGCAGTTATAATTGACAGTGGTTTGATCACGAGCACGGTAATCGCGAAAGACAAGGACACCATCACGCTTAAAATAAAAACCGGCGGTTTATTGACTGACGGTCGTCATGTTAATGTGCCGGGCGTGTCTCTACCTCTCGATGTGTTATCGGTTAAAGATGTAAAATTAATTCAATGGGCTAGGACACATAATGTTGATTGGTTGGCGATTTCGTTTGTGTCCAGTGAAGAAGATATTGCTCGAGTGCGGCGGGCGGCCGGGGAAGGCGTTCACATTATTGCCAAAATTGAAAATACGCGTGGGGTTGAGAATTATGAAGAAATAATTCGCGCGGCCGATGGGGTGATGGTGGCGCGCGGTGATTTGGCCGTTGAAGTCGGCTATGCGCGCGTGCCGATTATTCAAAAACAAATTATCGCCTCGTGCAATCAGCGCGGGCGAATGGATATTGTGGCCACGGAAATGTTGGAATCGCTTATCACGCAACCTAATCCGGCACGTTCGGATGTTTCCGATATTGCCAACGCGGTGTTGGATGGGGCGGATTATGTGATGCTGTCTAACGAAACTGCCGTGGGCCAATATCCGGTTGAAGCGGTTCGCGTCATGCAGAATATTATTCGCACGACAGAAAAAGCGATGTAATTAGCTATTTTTGTTGAGGTGAAGACAGGCGCTATGCCACCGATCCGAATGTTACGAATTAAACATTCGTAGTATCTTAAAATAACGCAATCAGTACGATCACAAATGCTATGAGTTGGATCGAGTAGCCGATTTTGCGTTTTGGTTGCCAGGTGATGATGTTGTTGTGGCACCAGTGATGAAATTTTTTAAAACGACAAAATAATTTTTTTTGCCATTGTTTTAATTCCGACAGTTCGTATAAGCCGATCAATATATCTGGTAAAACCGCGCCAAAAATACCAAAGGCGGCCGAGAGAGGATTGGCGTATATTTTGAAACCAAAACTTAGGCCAGTGAAAGTAATACCCGCCGCGGAGTCGAGTTTGATGTGTTTGAGTTGGCGTTTAACGTCGTCGGACCAGCGTGGCGCAAAGACCAGGTGTTCATCCCCATGCGGGATAGCATCAACTAAAAAGTGCGAAGCAAAACCAACCGCAAACGCGGCGACAGGATTATCAATGTGTTGACCGATGAGAGCGCCGGTGGCGGCATGAACGGTGATGAACATAGGAGGAAATGCAAAAATGTAAAAATAAAAACGAAAAATGTAGGAGCGCCTAAAGCCGCAAAATTTTATTTATTGGCTGCGCCTGGGATCGGACCAGGGACCTAACCCTTATGAAGGGCTCGCTCTAACCACTGAGCTACGCAGCCGCACTCTGTATCCCCGCGTACATGGGCATCATCGTATCATAATAATTTTATTTTGACAAGAGAATGTGTTTATTATTAATCAAAAAACTTTCCAACCGGAGTTGAAAAGTTTTTTGGTTGCGGGGGCTGGATTTGAACCAGCGACCTGCGGGTTATGCGTACCACTTCAGTTTTCACTGCTCCGACCAATTTTGGTGTCGGATTTGTGGTCTGGACTTTCTCTTCGCCCGTCCTAACGATTTTAGGCGAGGGTGCTTGCCATTAAGTCTCTACACCTTATCCGCTTGTGCGGATCTTGGCTCGGGATTACCTATCATTCGCTTTGCGTATGCACTGACTTTATACGGAGGGGACACTTACAACCACAAAAATAAATTATTCTGCGTTGTCTGCGTTAAGTCCGCGTTGGTCTGCGCATAGCACGAAGTGCTATGAGGGGGCTTCCCCGAGTTTGACAAGTTTTCGCGCGCGAGTTTCCTTGCGCGCAGCCCATGCTGTTATCAGTTCCCATGCTTCACGATAGTGAGTTGAGCTTGGTTTTCTCTGTCGTTTTTCAGACTCAACCATTGCTATCTCACTACCGTATTGAATGAATACTTCAACCGGAAAAATATAGAAGACCTCACGGTCAGGTAAATAGGCAAGAGCAAAATCAAAATCGTTTGGTCGATAATAATCTCTGATCATTGTTCGTCGATTTGTTTTGGTTCGACGATTATCAATGATATAGTTTTGAGATGGTATATCGTACCAGGCAGATTTGACTTGAATGCGTACTAATGATCCTTGGACATCGAAAACCAAATCATAAGGTAATCGATCTCCGATAGGAGTTAATACTGCCCATCCACGGCGCAACGCTGCTAGGATAACAGCTTGCTCCGCTATATCCCCTTTGGTTTTTGTATCCATAATACTGGACACTGATCGTTTGAGCCCGCCGAGCTGCCAGGCTGCTCTACCCCGCTACACTGACTACACCTTATACTATCCTAATTATCTCGTCAAGCAAATTGCCGCCGGTCGGACTCGAACCGACACGGGCTTACGCCCACAGCATTTTGAGTGCTGCGCGGGTACCAATTGCGCCACGGCGGCAAAATATTCATTTCTCGGCAGGGCCTCGATCAAAAAATTGTGCCACCTGGCGCCCTGGGTAGTTTTTACTACCCGTCAAAAGCTATCGCTTTCGACCCACGGCGGCAAAATTTCTGTATTTTAGTTTACTCTAAATGAAGTAAAAAATCAAGGGGTGAATAATCCATTTGGCGGTTGGGACTAAAATCTGATACTATAGTACCCATGGCCAGAATCATTTCTATTGTTAATCAAAAAGGCGGCGTGGGTAAGACCACGACCGCGGTTTCGTTGGCGGCCAGTTTGGCAGCGGCTGGTAAATTTGTGTTATTAATTGATCTTGATCCGCAAGCCAACGCGACCTCTGGTTTAGGTTTGAAATATCAAGAAATCACGCAAGGTACCTACCAGGCACTCTTGGGCACTAGTCCAGCACACAGTTTGGCAGTGCCAGTACATATTGATACTTTGCATATATTACCAGCGACCGCTGATTTGGCTGGTGCGAATGTAGAATTAGTTGGTCAAGATAATCGCGAGTTCAAATTACATGAGGCCTTGATAGACACACGCCATCGCTACGATTTTATTTTGATTGACTGTCCGCCCTCGCTTGGTCTGTTGACATTAAATGGCATTGTGGCGGCGGATGAAATTTTGATTCCGGTGCAAACGGAATATTACGCGCTGGAAGGACTGGGCCAGTTATTGGAAACCATCGAATTAGTAAAAACAAATCTTAAACCGGAATTAAAAATTTTAGGCGCGGTGTTGACTATGTACGATAAGCGTAACGGATTATCAGAGGCGGTGTTTCAAGAACTATATAAATATTTTCCCAATAAAATTTTTCGATCAGTTATTCCCCGCAACGTGCGCTTAGCGGAAGCGCCGTCGCACGGTCAGCCGATTGGATTATATGATTCATCCTCGCCCGGCGCTCGCGCGTACGAACGCTTGGCGCGGGAAGTGATGGAAGAATCCTAGATACTACGAATATACGAATTGAGACGAATGTACCAATGGAGTCACACTAACCCAGATTAAAATTCGTAAATTCGTACCTCATTCGTACATTGGTAGTAATAACGCGATAATCTTTGGAAATTAGATAACACTTATGGACAAAAAACATTCCCCGCTCGGTAAAGGGTTATCATCGTTGATTCGGCCTCGGCCGGAAAAATCTTGGGCTACACCAGCCACCCTGTCGTCCAGCACACCCCCGGCGCTCGCGGCATCAGCTGTTGATGGTGGCGCGGGTATTCGGTTACAAGAAATACCGGTGCATTTGATTGATCCCAATCGTAGTCAACCACGCGTGACATTCGAGCCGGAGGCGCTTAGAGAGTTAACAGAATCAATTCGTGAGCACGGCGTTTTAGAACCGATCGTGGTAACATTGGCGACATCCGCTGGCCGTTATGAATTGGTAGCGGGGGAGAGACGGTTGCGAGCGGCTAGCTTGGCCGGTCTGGACACAATCCCCGCCGTGGTGCGTTCCGCTGGTGACCTGGAGCGTTTGGAGTTGGCCTTGATCGAAAATATTCAGCGTCAGGATTTGAATGCCATTGAAGAAGCGCGGGCCTACGCCAAACTGATGGACGATTTTTCCTTGACGCAAGAGGAAGTGGCGCGGCGTGTAGGCAAATCGCGTCCGGCCGTGGCCAACACCTTGCGTTTGTTGAAATTATCAACTGATGTGCAATCCGCCATCGCGTCTGGTCAGGTTAGCCCCGGTCATGCGCGCGCTTTGCTCGCTATGCCATCGGTTGAATTACAACGCGAATACTTGAAGCGTATTTTAAAAGAACAGTTGACTGTGCGCGACGTGGAAGATAGCTCGCGTCTAGAAAGCCAACGCCCGCGTCGGGCGCGTGATCCGAATATCGAAGCGTACGCCAAGCGTTTGCGCGACATGCTGGGCACTAAAGTTGATATACAAAAAACCTCTGCCGGCGGCAGAGTGGTGATTACCTTTTATGCCGAAGAAGAACTAAAACACATCGTCGGCCAGATTGCGGGAGAACTGGACTAGCTTTCTAGCTTCTTAGCTGACTAGCTTACTAGGGAATTTTACTAGAAAGCTAAAAAGCTAGTTAGCTAGTCAGCTATTTAGTTTTCCAGTTTTGTACGGTATTCTCGCGCTTCGGTTAGCGCGGTTTTTATTTTTTGTCGCGCGTTAGTCGTTTTCACAAAATCCAGCCAGTCGATGCTGGGGAGCTTGCGTTTTTTGTCCGTAACGATTTTTATTACGTCGCCGCTGTTCAACGGAGCGTCAAGCGGCGCAATCTGTTCATTAACCATCGCTTGTACGCACGAGTTGCCGATGTCGGAGTGAATCGTGTAAGCAAAATCAATCGGCGTAGCGCCTTCGGGTAGGTCAATCACCTCACCTTTGGGTGTGAGCACAAAAATGCGATCTTCAAAAAAGTCGATTTTCAGTTTTTCCAAAAATGTTTCCGGATTTTCTTTGACCTCGCGTTGCCAATTTAACAGTTGTGAGATCCATCGATAGCGCGAATCATGGAGATTAACCGTGCGGTCTTCTTGCGCTTTGTAACGCAAATGAGCAGCCGCGCCGTATTCGGCTTCGCGGTGCATATCGTGAGTGCGGATTTGAATTTCCACAATGTGATTTCCTGGACCAAACACAGTGGTATGCAAGGAGCGGTAGCCGTTGAATTTTGGGGCGGAAATATAGTCCTTAATGCGGCCGGGCATGGGCTTCCATAATTGATGCACATAACCAAGCACCGCGTAGCATTCGGCAATACTATTCACCATGACACGCAGAGCCAGTAGATCATAAATTTTTTCAATGTTGCCATCGTTCTCGGGTCGGTTTAATTTTCTCCATAAACTATAGATATGTTTGAGGCGGCCATTAATGCTTACATCCGGCAAACCAGCTTGGCGTAAATGATCCGCTAATGTTTGGTGTAATTCGTCCACATACGGCCGGCGTACGGCGATTTTTTGTTCATATAGTCCGATTATTTTTTTGAACTCTTCCGGATACGCGTAAGGAAACGAAGCGTCCTCGAGACGTCCTTTAATGTCACCAATACCGAGACGATTGGCAATCGGTGCGTAAATTTCAATCGTCTCCAAGGCAATGCGTTTGGCTTTTTCCGGCGGCAAAGCCGATAATGTGGCCGCATTGTGCAAGCGATCGGCAAAACGAATGAAAATAACTCGCACATCTTCGGCCATCGCCACAAACATTTTACGCAAATTTTCCACATAGCGCTCTAGGCCGCGGTATTTTAATTTTCCCAGTTTGGTAACGCCACTCACCAGCACGGCTACTTCTTTACCAAACTGTTTTTCAATATCATTGAGCGTGACCGGCGTGTCTTCCGGTACATCATGGAGCAGGGCGGCAATCAACGTGGCTTCGTCCATATCCAGTTGCGCCAAGGTAATCGCGGCGGTGAGCGGGTGTTGAATATATGGTTCGCCGGAGGCGCGGGTTTGGCCGTGATGAGCGTCGTCAGCAAATTCAAAAGCCAAGCGGATCAAATCAAGATCAACACCACTGTTGCGTTTTTGTAGAATTACGAGCAGATCGTCGATAGTGAGCAAATTGGTCATATAACTAAACAACACATTACTCTATATGATTGTAACAAAATGAGCAATGGCTTGACAACCGGTTGGCTGTGAGTTAGAATGATAAAGTAGATGTTAGGTAACCCAGAAACACGAAAACTCCTCATCCTTAAATGGACGAGGAGTTTTTCGTTTATCCCGCAACCAGTTGCGCACTTTTTTGATTATGCTAATCTATAGTTGTGAGGGAGAGAGACCCTAGCATCTACAATGTTTCAGGGTTAGTCCACCTCCCTTACAAGAAAAACCCGAGGTTAATCCTCGGTGTTTTCTTTTTTTGCGGCGGATTTTTTTGTCTTCGTGTTTTTTTGTTGCAGTGTTTTTGTGTTGTTATGTCCCGGGCATTCTTTGTGGGAGCAGACCGGGCCTGATTTCATCATGACCATGAGCGACGAACAGGCCGGACATTTTTCGCCCGTAGGTTTGTTCCAGAGGGCAAAGGTGCAAGCTGGATAAGTGGAACAACTGTAAAAAATTCGGCCGCGCTTTGAGCGTTTTTCGATAATGTCGCCTTGGCCGCACGCCGGACAAGTCACGCCGGTTGAGGTGGCGATGGATTTTAGTTCTTTGCACTCCGGATATTTTGGACAACCGAAGAACACGCCATAGCGACCGTGTTTGATTTCCATTTTACCGTGTCCGGCCGGACAATCGGGAATTTGTTCGGGCGGTATCGTGGGCAAGGCGATTGTTGGTTTTCCGTCAGCGCCCGCTTCCGTGGCGAGCGGCTTGGTGGTTTTACATTCCGGGTATCCCGTGCAGGCCAAGAATTTTCCGAAACGGCCGAGTTTGATAATCATGGGCTTGCCGCATTTTTCGCACACCTCGTCGCTTTTGGCTTCGGTTAAATCTTTTTTGTCCACCTCTTTATATTTTTTATCCAAATTTGCTTTGAACGGTTCGTAGAATTCGCGGATTACAGGCACCCACGGCTCCTCACCCGCGGCCACGCGATCCAATTTATTTTCCATTGTGGCGGTAAATTCGTAATCAACGATATCGGGAAAATGTTCTTTGAGCGCGTCCGTTACCACTTCACCGACTGCGGTAGGTTTTAATTTTTTCTGTTCATCACGTTCAACATACCCGCGTTCGATAATCGTGGAAATGGTCGGCGCGTAGGTTGAAGGTCGGCCAATACCGTGCTCTTCGAGCACTTTGACTAAGGTGGCGTCGGAATATCGCGCCGGCGGTTCAGTGGTGTGCATTTCCGATTTGAGCGTGTCGAGCGCGAGTACTTCACCTTTTTTGAGCGGCGGTAAAATCGTTTCTTTGGCGCCGGCCGGCAATGCCGCTAACCAACCGGCGAATTTTATTTCTTGCCCGGTGGCGCGGAAGGTGTAGCTGGATTTTTTTCCTTGGGCGGAAATATCAACACTGGTTTGCGCCACTTGCGCATCCGCCATTTGCGAGGCCAGCGCCCGGCACCAAATCAAATCATACAACCGCCACAAGCGCGGCTCGATCATATTTTTTAGCATAGCCGGCGATCGGCGCGGATCAGTGGGGCGGATGGCTTCATGCGCTTCTTGCGCGCCTTTGCTTTTTGTTTTGTATAGCCGAGGGTTCTGGTTGACGGCTTTGGCGCCGTACGTTTCCGCAATAACCGCGCGGGCGTCTTGCACAAATTGTTCGGCCAAGTTGAGCGAGTCCGTACGCATGTAGGTGATCAAACCGATTGAGCCTTCGTCCGGCAGTTCAACCCCTTCATATAATTGTTGCGCCAGCATCATGGTTTGTTTGGACGAAAAACCGAGGCGCACATTTGCGGCTTGTTGCAGAGTGGAGGTGGTAAATGGCGGCAAAGGTTTGCGCGTGCCGGATTTTTGATTGATTGTGGCCACCGTGTAGGCGCTTCCCTCGAGATCCGTAACGAGCGCGTCAACCGCCTCGCCGGTAGCTAGCTCAAATTTAGTCAGCGGTTTTTGTTCATCGATACGAACGAGTTGCGCCGGAAATGATTCGTGCTTGGGTTTATCTTTGAGCCAGGCGGTCAAGGACCAATAATCCTGTGTTTTGAAAGCCCGGCGTTCGCGTTCGCGTTCAACCACCAAGCGTTGCGCCACGGATTGCACGCGGCCAGCTGACAGCCCGCGCGCCACTTTTTTCCACAGAAACGGTGAGAGTTCGTAACCGACCAAGCGATCCAATATCCGGCGGGCTTGTTGCGCGTCAACCAGTTTCATATCTAAATGACGCGGATGTTCGAGGGCGTGGGTAATGGCAGATTTGGTAATTTCATGAAAAGTAATGCGTTTTATTTTTTCGTCCGGCACATTAAGCAAATGTGCAATATGCCAAGAAATCGCTTCGCCTTCACGGTCGGCGTCAGAGGCGAACAAAACCACTTCGGCTTTTTTGGCTAGGGCTTTCAATTCCGCCACCACTTTTTTTGCTTTTAAAGGCACTTCATACGTCGGCTCGAAATCATGCTCCACGTCAATCCCCAGTTTTGATTTGGGCAAATCGCGCACATGACCGAACGAAGCCATTACCTGGTAGTCATGACCTAATATTTTTTGGATAGTTCTTGATTTTGCAGGACTCTCAACTAGTACGAGATTCATATTGTTTTAGTTTAAATGGCAAATTTTTTCTCCGGCGAATATTTACTGTCATGGCTTGGAGAGCGATGGCATGTTTCCTTTTCAGGTATAATACGGCATCGGTGTAGAGATAATCAATTAATGTTTTTGCAGAATTAGCTCTATAGCTAATTTGATACAGGTAAGCATTTAATGGTTTAGAGTATTTTTGGGTTGATAGTTTTGAGTAAATTTTGAATTTAGAGTAGAAGTGATTTCGGATAAAAACAAGAGTTTCTATTCCTCCTACTACACTTAGTGTAGGATAATTTCGTTTATCAATCCATAGGATACCATCACCATCAACGATTCCTCGGATGTAGTCCTTGATGTATTTTAAAGGGATATTTGGGATCTTTTCATGTAAGCTTTTTCTATATGAGATTTCAAGCTTTTTTAAGTCATGCACAATAGTATTGCTTGCAATAGATAAACACGCAGCGTTTTTCCCCTCTGATATTTTATGATTTGATTTTAATTCGGATTTTATTTTTTCTAGTATATCTTTATCTCGTAATTGAACCCCAAATGTGAGCGAATTGCTATATCCTTTATAGCTACCTTTTACTACGCAACCATCTGCAAGAATAAATCCTAGTACATAAGCCATGTTGAAAGACCACTTTTTAAAATAATTTTCGTCAACTGCGCGTCTTGGCTTACTAGTGTTTCTTTTAAGATTTAATCTTTCGCCTTGTGCTAGGATGGCGAGCCAGGTTCTTTTGGGCAAAAGTGTTAGAAGTGTGTTTTTGGTGTTACTATAAAAATATTTTTTTAAGGTAAGATTTTCTTCTGGTTGCCACAGCTTAGCGGAAGGCAATTTTAAGGACAATGCTTTTACTACTATAGTGTTGGCAGTTCTTTTGGGAAAATTATTTACCAAATCTTTAACACGCACGATGGGGTAGAGCTCGCGAAGTAATGCTATTTCTTCGGTTGACCAATTTGTATAGGGCATACAGGTAAGTATATCCTAAATTTGGTAATTCTACAATGACAAGGTTCGTATGGTCCTGCTCAAGATGACTAATCAATATCAGAAATTTTTGTAATGTGCAAGTGTTTGACAGAATGTTCAACGTGTGATATATAGTAATTGCTGAATGCAGTTGCCGCATTTTGCGGCCCTTTGTCTATCAGACGAAGGAACAATCTCGGCTATCAGCCGAAAAAGGAGTGGTCATGAAATATTCGGTCTGGAAGACGATCACCCTCGGGGTTCACCAGTCCGTCGAGGCCTACTCGACGGCCATCGAGTCCACGGGTTTCAAGATCAGCCCGTACGCCCGTCAGATGCTGGCGAAGACGCTGATCATCGCCCAGCAGGTCACCCTCGAGCTCTTCTCGGCCACCACTGCCGAGCTCGGCTTTTTGAATGGAGCTACCTTCAAGCAGATTTGTGCGCGGATCAAAGAGCTCGGGTATGAGCTCTGCCCGGCCGAAGTCGGTCCGGCTCTGCGCCTCGCCTATCCTGATCAGCCCAACGGCGAATGGTGTCGGATCGTGATGGAGACCCTTTCCGACTCCGATGGCAGCCCGAGCGTCTTCCTTATCGAGCACGACGGCGGCGGGCTGTGGCTCCGCAGCGTTTGGCTCTATCCGGCCGACGTGTGGTCTCCCGCCTCTCGGTGGGTGTTCTGTCGGCGTGCGGGGTCTGCGGTGTCGGGCAAGTAAGTCCTTCGGCCTTGGGACTTTTGCTTGCCTTAGTCCCTTGGCCTTTGTCCTGCGCTGATCAACGGATCGCGCCGGACTTTTTATTTTGCTATAATAATTTTGGGTTTATGATTTTATTCTAAATTTTCCATCAGTTGTGCGGGTGACCATACCATCTAATTCCAATTGGGTGCAAGCGAGCAGGACGCGGGCGGGGGTAGTGTCGCAGAGATTGATGAGAGTATCAGGATGAAGCGGTTCTTTATGTAAAGCCAGCACGATCGCTTGCTCTAGGGGATCCTGGCGTAATGGCGGGGCGAGGGCAGGCAAGGGTAATTGTGCTAAGGCGAGCGCGTTAAAAATATCTTCCACCGAGCGCACCAAACTGGCGCCGGCCGCCAGTAAATTATTGGTGCCTTGGGCGTTGATTTCATAGATCGATCCGGGCACGGCTAACACTTCACGGTTTTCTTCTAAGGCGTGGCGAGCCGTGACGAGCGCGCCGGATGATTCTGGCGCCTCGATTACCAGCGTGCCTTGAGCCATGCCGGCGATGAGGCGATTGCGTTGGGGAAAGGTGTACGCGCGGGGATGAATACCGGGCGGATACATGGACACAAGCGCGCCCTGGCGTTGCAGTATCTGTCGGGCCAGGGCTTGATTAGCCACGGGATAAATAGTGGCATCATCAACACCGCCGCCCAAAACACCAACCGTTGTGCCGCCAGCAGTCACAGTCGCGTGGTGCGCCAGCGCGTCACAGCCAAGGGCCAGTCCTGAAATAATAACCACCCCAGCTCGTACCAGTGGCGGAATAATATCGGCAATGAGGCGTTCACCATAACGGCTCGAGCGTCGTGTACCCACGACTGCCAAGGTCGGACGATCAGCCAGATTAAGCGCGCCGCGCACGAATAAGGCCGGTGGCGGAAAAGCGATCTGTTTTAAGAGTGGCGGGTAACTAGTATCGCCGGTGGTGATAATGGCACAATCCGTGGCAAGGCATTGTTGCCTGATTTTTTCCGGATTGACGCGAGCCCGTTCTTGGATAAAACGATTAGCCGTCGCTGGGGACAGCTTGGCTCGCATCAGTTCGTCAACGTTAGCCGACCAGGCCGCTTCTGCCGAGGGAAAATACTGCGTCAGTTTGGCGCCATTTCTATCCCACAGACATTCGCACGCGGCCAACGCCGCTAGAAACATGTGGTCACGAGTCATAGACATTAAAACATTTCAACATTAAAACACTACAGCACGAATTTAATTTTATTGCAGGGTTGCAGTGTTTTTCTGTTGCAGTAATTGCAGTCCTTCCACCAACACTGCTGGCCACTGTTTCCGTTCTGTCTCCGCTAGTACGCGCTTCACACTGTTGGCGTGGAATAACCATTCTTCATCAGCGGCCAAAAGTTTTTCGATCTGACCGATCAGCCATGGTCGCGCGCTCGTGAGTGTCATCACCAAATCAGGGGTGGTGTGTCGTTGCGCCACGCGTACTTCAACCAAGCCGGCTTGCCGCGCTAAAATTTTTACGCGTAATGTGAAGAAAAAATTATGCAATCGAGCAGGGCTGGTGGCAGTAATCAAGTCACGTCGTTCGCGTTCTAGCACTTCGAGCGAGTCAATGGAAGCTAATTGTACATAACGACGGGTGCGTTTGGTCGGATCAGCTATGACGCTGGCCGGAATACCGGCGGAAAACGGCAATTCAACCAGCGGATCAGTGGTCGGCGGGCGGGCGATGCCAGTTTTTAATTCAAACACGGCCTCGGCTAATAATTTTAAATACAAATTCAAACCAATGGCTTTAACATGGCCATGTTGTTTTTTGGAGAGGATGGTGCCAACGCCGCGGAGCTCCATATCACGCAGAGCCACTTCCAAGCCGGCGCCGGCATGGTTCATAGTTTTGATTGTTTCTAAACGCCGGCGGGCCAGCGGTGATAATTTGGTGCGAGCAAACATAAACCAGGCATGGGCTTGGCGTTCGCCACGGCCGACGCGTCCGCGAATTTGATAGAGCTGGGCCAAACCAAAACGTACCGCATCCGGCACTATTAAAGTATTAACATTTGGTAAGTCCAAACCATTTTCAATAATCGTGGAGCAGATCAGAATATCAATGACTCCGGTATCGAAAGCGTGCATAGTTTCCGAAATTTCGTTTTCCGCCAGTTGGCCGTGCAGAATGCCGATTTTTACGTTTGGCATTTTTGCTTGGTGTAACAGTGTCGCTAGCGTTTTTGCGGCCACGCCGATTGTGGCCACGTCGTTCCACAAATAATATATTTGTCCACCGCGAGCGAGTTCACGTTGACAAGCCGCGATTACGAGTTGTTCATCATAGGGCTCGACAGTAGTGGTGATGGCGTGCCGTTTGAGCGGAGGGGTTTGGATTACGCTCATCGTTTTTAAGCCCGATACGGCAATATGTAAGGTGCGGGGAATTGGGGTGGCCGATAGTAGGAGCGTGTGGACATCGTGTCGGATTTGTTGGCAACGCTCTTTTTGTTTGACGCCGAATTTTTGTTCTTCGTCAATGATTATTAAACCGGTATTTTTTAGATCAATATCCGATGAGAGCAAGCGATGTGTGCCAATGAGCAGATCGATCGTCCCTTTGTGCCAAGCTAGCAGTAGGCGATCTTCATCGCTAGTTTTGGTCATGCGCGATAATCCAGCTACAGTCACACCAAACGGCGCAAAGCGGGCGGTGGCGGTATCCACATGTTGTTGGGCGAGTACCGTAGTGGGGCAAAGCAACAGCACCTGCTGGCCATTGCTAATAGCACGGAAAGCGGCGCGAAAAGCCACTTCGGTTTTGCCAAAACCAACATCGCCGGCGATCAGGCGATCCATGGGTACGTTTTTAGCCAGATCTGCCAGAGTTTCTTGAATCGCGCGTTTTTGATCGCGTGTTTCCGAGTAGGGGAAGGCAGTGGCGAAGGCGCGTTCGGTCGGTTGTGGTGGTAGTGGTGTGGTCTTGGCTAGTTGGCGTTGCGCTTGACTATGGAGGAGTGATTCGGCAAAGCGTTTGGCATCGTCTTTGATCGTGGCCATGGTTTGATACCAAGTAGATCCGGACAGGCGATGCAACAGCGGCGCCATTCTTCCTAGGTAACGATCCACGCGATCAGCCATTTCGACCGGCACAAATAATTTGTCATCTTGCGCGTAGGTGAGTTCAAGATAATCGCGTTCATGACCAGCCACGGTTTTTGTGACCAGTCCAGAAAATTGACCGATACCGTGGTCAATATGTACAACAAAATCGCCCGGTGTTAAAGTTGATATGAAATGGATTCGTTCGAGCGGTAAGTCGGGTAGATGGGGCAGGATAACTAATTCATTTTTTTGTGTAATTTTTTGTTGATCACAAATTGTGTACATACCCGTGATCGTATTGCCAGAAAATTCCAGGCGCACCGGATGTTGCCTGCCGGTGGCGACAATATCAATAATACCGCCCCGGCGGGCGAATTGCCCCGGAGTAGCGACTTGGAATTCCGGTTCATAGCCGTGCGCCAGCAAACGACGCACCAGATCGTCTGGTTTTAGAACATCAGCAATACTAACTTTAATCATGACCTTGACGAGTGAGTTTTGTTATGATAGCGTGATATAAAAATCATAGTCAGTCCTGTGCCGGTCTGGCGGTAAACGTTCAGAACCCCTCCTAAATCTGAACCAGTAGCCGTAAGTTTAGGCCTTTCGGATTTTTTCGGAAGATCTAGCGCCAGTCGGCAGAGGCGTGGCTGTGAAGTTCGGCAGAGCTATAGTTTTTTTGAGCTTCGTACAACCATACCGAGCCAGGAGGGACACTCATGGACATCATCGATCCGGAATTTGTCGAAAGGATAATCGCGGTTGTGATGGTGTTAGTGATATGCGTGATGCTCGTCGGCATCTGGTTTGCGCTTGATTCATTGTTCCACCCGATTTGTCAGCGGTGTGGTCATAATCTGCAGGTTTTTTTGGATATTGACCACGGACCCACGTGCGCCGCGCACGGCGTGATCAAGTCGGAGGGAACATGATCAGAGAGGAAGTGATCGATTGTATTTTGAAGGTTTTTCTGGGTGTCGGTTGTTTGTTTCTGGCCGTGATTGCCGTGGTGCTCATCTTGAGCGTCGTCGGCGGTTTCTGGCCTAACAGTTGGGCGGATCGTGCCTATGGCAAGATCATGGATTGGTTTGAATTGATGCTCAATCCGCCGCCAAGCTGACGGTACGCGCCGTTAGCTCGCCAGACCGCAGGGACTCTACGAGGGTTTCTGCGGCTTTTTTTATTGTTTTTGCAATGATTGCGTGTTCTGTTTTTGTAAATGTTTTCAAAACATACTGATCAGCCGGTGTGCTAGCGCGTTTTTCACCAGCCACGCCGACACGCACCCGCCAAAATTTTTTGCTACCAAGCGCGGCGATACAAGATTTGATACCGTTGTGTCCCGCCGAACCGGAATTGAATGAAACGCGGATAGTGCCCAGAGGTAAATCTAAGTCGTCGTGGACGACGATGATGTGATCGAGCGGTACGCGATAGAATGATTTCAGGGCACGAGCCGATAGGCCCGATTCGTTCATGAACGTGGTTGGTTTTGCCAGAATTATTTTTTGTTTTGCCACGAGCACGCTGGCCACCTCACGGAAACTTTTTTTGTCTCGGTGCCAATCCGTTTCCAGCATGCGAGCTACTTCGTCCATGACCAAAAAACCAACATTGTGGCGTGTGTTGGTATATTGTTCGCCGGGATTACCGAGACCGATAATTAAATACATAAGTCAAAAAATCAAGAAATCTAGAAATCAAGTTTCTTTTTTTCAATATCTATTTTTAGGGGCGTGCCGCGTAGGTCGATCAGTTTGCGCAGTTGTTTTTCCACGATTGGTAAGAACGCCGGTGGCGGTAAACTTTTTGTGTTCATGTGGAGCGAGAGATGCGGCGGTTGGTTGGCGATTTGTTTGATGCTATAGATTCTAACATTGCGCGCATCAATTCGCGTGGTTGGTTGCGCGAAGACATTAGTGAGTGATTTGCGCACGAGCTCCAGCTTCTCTTCCGGAATTTGTTGGATCCAGCGCTGTCCCACTTCAGTGGCGGTCAAAACCACTTTATCCAGGCCGAATGATTTAGTGGCTGATGTAACCACGACCGGTACCCAGGACAAAAACGGCAAGCGTTGGCTTAAGTTGTCCATGGCGTCATACAATCCGGCGCGTTCTTGTTCTGATAATTTGTCCCATTTAGTAATGATCAAGACCAGAGCGCAACCGTGTTCAACAATTTCGCGCGCCAACCGAAAATCTTGACTCAAGAGCGGCTCGTCAGCGGGGAATAACAAACAAGCCACGTCAGCATAACGTAAACTAGCGAGCGTGCGTTTGACAGCATCACGCTCGATCGCTTCGAGTTCGCGTTCGCGTTCGATTTTACTCAAGTTGCGTTTGAACAGTAAGCCGCGACCTTTCGGGGCGCGCCGGCGCAGACCGGCGGTGTCTACTAAGGCCAAATTAAGATTGCGCCAAGTGAACGGGATGGTGCGGACATCGCGCGTGGTGTGTGGTTGCGAGCTCACAATCGCTTCATCTCGACCCAACACGGCATTCATTAAACTTGATTTGCCAACATTTGGTCGGCCAAACAAACCAATGCGGATGCTTGGTTTTGGCGCGGCCGTAATTGTGGCGGGACGGCCGCGGCGACGCGGGACGGCCGCGGTGATCATGTCGAGTAAATCGCCGATGCCTTGTCCGGTTAGGGCGGACACGGCGACAGATTCATTGGTGGCGAGTGCGGCAAACACCCCGGATTCCAACCGCGTGCTCGTGCGTTCTGTTTTGTTAATCGCTACTATGATGGGTTTATTTTTTTGACGCAGTGTTTTCATGATCTGGCGATCTTCGGGACGTAAGCCGAGTTTGCCGTCCACCACCAACACCAACACATCAGCTTCGTCAATCGCGCGCCAAGCATGCGCTTTGGTTTGCCTTTCGATTTCGCCGGTTTCGATAGGGTCCAGTCCGCCAGTATCAACAAAATCAAACTCCCGGCCGAGCCACAGGCCAGTCGCACGATTAACGTCGCGGGTAGTGCCCTCGAGTGGTGAAGTGATGGCTGAATGCCGACCAGTGAAGCGATTGAACAAGGTTGACTTGCCCACGTTGACACGACCGACCAGCGCGATAGTTGGATGATGGTGTTGAATCATAGCGGATATTCTGCGCTTACGGTTTCATCGAGCAAGTGTTGCGCCAGATCCTTAAGCGGTTGATAGTTGGCGCCCTTGGGTTGTAATAAGTAAGCGCCATTCACGCCGCGAATTGATTCCAACAGACCATTCGGGCCATCGGTGGGCACAGTCAGGCGTACGGCGGCTGGATCAATGGCTCGAGCCAATGCGGCCAGACGCAAAATGTCCGAGGGAGACAGGTCGGTGGTAACATTATTACGGATCATGTTGAACAAAGTCAGGATGTGTTTGGGATTAATTAAGAACGGTAAACTCAATAATTTGTCGCGGACAGCTTGCAACACAATTTGCTGGCGCTTGGCGCGCGCGAAGTCAGATCCTTCTCCATTATTGCCGTGGCGCGAACGCACAAAAACCAGCGTTTCGCGGCCGGAGAAATGTTGGCGACCGAGCGTGAAGCTGACGGTTTGGTATTTGTTATCATCAGTGGGATAGCTGGTGTCTGTGAACGAACGCGCCACGGTAACATCCACACCGCCAATCGCGTCAATAAATTTTTCAAAACCGGAAAAATCAATCAGCACATAATTATGAATCGGCAGGTCAAATAATTTTTCCACAATACGAGCCGTGTACGCCGGACCGTTCTGATAATTTTTGTTGACTGTGCCAAAAGCATTGGCGTCGTTTATTCGGTACCAGTTGCCATCCGGGAATGGGGCTGCCAAGTCGCGGGGGATCGAGAGTAAGCCGGCGCGTTTAGTTTGGCTGTTAACGCTGGCAATCAAGATGCTGTCGGTTAATAGCGGACCTTCGTGTCCGGCGCCGCCCATGCCTAATAATAATATATTGATACGATCATCGTCACTCGTGGCTGAACCAAGGCGCAGGATTTTTTTGAATGTGCCAAAGCTGGGCAAGGGGAACAATGACCAGCGTTCTACACTGTGACCGATTTCGGCCGGTGCAAAAATTACCGCCGAGGCAAAACTGCCCGTGATAATGGCCAGCAACAGAAAAAATATCACCCCGATAGCAAACGGCAGGGGGTGTGTGACTGAATGTCGCGCCACCAGCATTACCGGGTTTTGGTCGGCGGGTCGGGGCGGTTCGTCAATCTTATGGGCATGGAAATTGGCAGCAGCAGTGTGCATGAGATTCATGCGCTGGCGAAAGGGCATAGTGATACGTAATAAGTAGGGATGAACACACCATAGCGGAAATCTTTCCGCAAGTCAAAAGAAGTTGCCTTTTTTAGAACAACGAGGTATTATTATTGACGATTGATACGGTATTATCTTTTGGACTCGTAGCTCAGTTGGAGCGTCCTTAGCTCAGTGGTAGAGCATTGCATTCACATTGCAGGGGTCGCAGGTTCAAATCCTGCAGGACGCACCAAACAGGATTTGTCAAATTTTTGGAAGTGGACAGAGAAGAATGCTCGCCGCGCCAGCAGGCGCGGCGAGCAAACCTCTGCTTCCCCCCGCAAAAAATCACGAAGTCCAATTTGGTGTCTGTATTGTACCAAACTCGCACCTATTTCCAAAACAAAGTGAGGCAATGACTTCGCACGCTCCGCGTGCGTGGTGGCTTGAAACTGCCCCGTACGCTCGGAGAAGGCCCCACGCACTGGCGAGTACGCCAGCAACCCCGAAAGAAAAAACACTCCTTGCATTTCTGATTTGGCGGGGGTGAATTTTTTCTTGAAAAAGGAAAGGGTGTTTTTCTTTCGGGATTCTGCCCTCCAGGTATTCGGGCAATGCGTGGGGCTTCAATACGGACGAAGTTTTGGCAAAACTATTTTTTGGGGAAAGGATTTGCCAAAACTTCGGCTCATTTGTTTTTGAATTCGGATGTCGCAAATGGAAAAGGAGGGGTTTGGGGAGGAATTTTCCATTTGCTCCGCTGATTTCTTTTGGCG
>CAZBFB010000006.1:0-28174 GCA_964491085.1 uncultured Gammaproteobacteria bacterium
ATTGCCGGCGGGAAGGGGGCGTCGTTGGGGGAAATGACGCAAGCGGGGATTCCGGTGCCGGCGGGGTTTGTGCTTACCGCGAGCGCGTTTGATCGGTTTTTGACTGAAACGGATTTGGATGTGGAGGTAGAAGCGGCGTTGGATGGTTTGAATCATGAAGATGTGAATGCGGTTGAGAATGCGTCAGAAAAATTGCGTTCGCTTATTACCTCGGCGATGATGCCAAAAGATTTACAAACGGAAATCGTGGCGGCGCATAAAAAATTGGCCGCGCCGTTAGTAGCCGTTCGTTCCTCCGCTACCGCCGAGGATTCTTCGGTGGCGTCGTGGGCGGGGGAGTTGGAATCATATTTGAATACGACGCCGAAAATATTGTTGGCGAATGTGCAGAATTGTTGGTCATCGTTGTTCACGCCGCGGGCGATTGTGTATCGCCAAGAAAAAAATATGCACACCACAAAAGTATCCGTGGCGGTGGTGGTGCAAAAAATGGTGCAATCGGAAATTGCCGGTGTGTGTTTCACCGTGCATCCGGTGACAAAAGATAAAAATCAATTGATTATCGAAGCGGTGTGGGGGTTGGGAGAATTATTAGTTGGTGGCCAGGTAACACCCGACGCGTATGTGGTGGACAAGCGCGATTGGAGTTTGCTGGATGTGAATGTGGCGGAGCAAGCAGTTTTTTTAAAGCGTAAAATAAGCGGCGGCAATGTTGAGAAAAAAGTGCCGCTGACCAAAAAAACAAAACAAAAATTATCCGGCCGCGAAATTATCGAACTGGCAAAATTATGCGCGCATATTGAAGCTCATTATAAATTTCCCTGCGATATTGAATGGGCGCGCGTCGGCAAGAAATTTTATATTGTGCAATCACGGCCGATTACAACATTATAAGTATGAACACGGCACGCTATTTTATGTAGTTTAAATGGGTGGGAAACTAGCAAATCAAAAAATTTCGATACTTAGCAGTATCGAAGAAAATGAACGGTTTACAAACTTTCATGCTTTAACGTATGAAAGTAAATGGACAGAGGAAAACATGTTAAGATGGGGTAGGAGTAGAAATTAAAAAGCGGTCGTACACGTCCGAACGACGAGTGCGACCGCTGGGTGCGGTGGTGCCGGCGGGGCGGCTACTTCGGGAATCCGCCGGCGACGAAGTCGAGAATCTTGGCGGTGTGGATGATGCCCGCTTCGTCTTTGATGAAGTTCTGGATCCAGTCCACATCATCCGGACCAGTACCCATGAGGCGCGCCAGCCCGACGATACTGGATGCGCTCCATCCGACCAACGCCACGCGGCGGCGCGGCTTGTCCTTGTTCCGTGCTTCCTTGGCGATGTGCGCCATGATCGGAACGAGATGTGCCATGGTGTCTTCGTGGCCGGGGAAGAAGATGAAGCCATCCGAGGACGCGAGTGTGCCTAGGCGGATGCACCAGGCCAGGATGTTATCGGTGATATTGACGATTCCTCGCTCGTCGGTATCATCGTGAGACAGATACATGGCGAGATAGTTGAGAACAAAGCTCAACATATTATCCTCACGCACGTCCACGATTTCAATCTTGGCGTCTATCGGAATGTTCAGATAATTTATGGTGTGCCTATGCACACGCACTCTGACTTCGGTTTCGCATAGAATCCGGACAATTTTGCCGGACTCACCAACGTTCAGGCCGATCCTGCGATCTCGGCACAAGTGCCCGAGCTCCATGAGGTTTTCGTACAAACCATACGCTTCACTATCTCCCTGCACGAAGATGCGTTTCATCGCGATTCTCCTTTGATGTGTGCACTGGCCAACACCCATTGGACTGCCTCAAACGGTGTTGAGCAGATCTTGATTGGAAAGTTGTCAGCCAACGGATCCGGAATCATACCCCATTCATGGAGCGAAAGAAGCATGCCCTTGTCCCACCCTTTTGTCTCGGATGGCTTGATGTTGAGAATGGCGATATGCCGACTCCTTGGCCACAAGGACTTTTTGTTCCATTTCACGGCGGCAAAGAATTCGACCATGGTGCCTGCTCCGCCACCGGCCACCACGACGAACCCATCTACGTCGAGAAGATGGCGCAGCCGATCAAAGTAATCGTTGCACACCACTGTTTCTGACAGCCATTTGTTGCCTTCCGGTTTGCTCTTCATGGTATAGCCAATACGCTCTGATACAACACCATGCTTGAGCATGTTATACGCGCCGCGTGGCACGGCTTCCATGATTCCGCCGTAGCCGCCGGTGATTATGGTGATGCCTTGCTGGGCCATATACTGGCCGAGCAACATGCACATGAAATACGTTGGTTCTTCTGGGTCTGTATTTCGTGCACCGTTACCAAAGCAGGCAAGGCGCATCTTATGTCTTAGTTGGTCCACGATCTAGCCCTCTTTAGTTGTCAAAGTTGTCCCGAACACAGAGATTGTGCTGGACATAAAATAGTAGCATACTGTAATTTATATGTCAAACACGATCGCTGATCTAACTAATTACAAGGGTTTTCATAAAACGGGTTGCTTGTTAGCAACCCCTCCTTGAATATAATCGTGTGGTTGTATAGTATAGATGTACGGCCATATTTAAAAAGTTGACAATTTTATGTTTTCTCAATCTATTGAAGAACAGCTGACCAAGCAGGATTATACTCCCAAGCAAATCATTGAGGGGGTGAAATTTGTTGAACTGAAAGAATTGGTTGATGATGGCGGGTCGTTTTTGGAATTGGGAAGGTTGGATGCGGGCAAGCCGCAGGCCATACCGGGCATTGAGGTGCGTCAAATAAATTATTCGCGGGTATTGCCGGGCGCGATCAAGGCCACGCATATTCATAAGAGTCAAGATGACATCTGGTTTGTGCCGGCGCATGATCGACTTTTGGTTGGATTGAAAGACATCCGCGAGGGATCGGCGAGCGAGGGTGTGTCCATGCGGTTCGTGCTGGGCGCGGGCAAGTCGCGGTTGCTGTATATTCCCCCCGGCGTGGCGCACGGTGTGGCTAATCCGTATGATCGGGAGATGACCTTAATCTATTTTGTTACCCAACAATTTTCCGCCGACCCCGCGACCACGGAAGAGTATCGCTTGCCGCCGGATTATTTTGGAGAAAAGTTTTGGGAAATACAAAGGGGATAATAAAAGGTAACAAAATTATTTTTGTCATTCCCGCGAAAGCGGGAATCCAGACCCCCCCGCTTAATAATTTCCAATACCCAATTCCCAATTTCCAACAAAATGTCCAATGCTTAATGCCAAATTTCATTGGAAATTGGTAATTGGAAATTAAACCCGTGGATTAATCTGGATCCCAGATCGAATCTGGGATGACGCAGAGTTATTGATGTATTAGTGTATGCGTATTCTTATCACCGGTGGCGCCGGATTTATGGGTTCTAATATGGTGCATTTTTTGTTGCGCCAAACCGGTGTCGAGCGGGTGGTTAATTTTGATAAATTAACCTATGCCGGTAATTTGGAAAATCTGCGTGATGTGGTGGCGGATGAACGTTATCGGTTTGTGCGCGGCGATATTGCCGATGCCGATACCGTCAATGCGATTTTTCGGCAAGAACAGCCGGACATTATTTTGAACTACGCGGCCGAGACACATGTGGATCGTTCACTGCATGATCCGGTGAGTTTTTTGAAAACGGCGATTTTCGGGACGCATACGTTATTAGAAGCGGTGCGACAGTATGGTTGCGGCAAGTATGTGCAAATTTCAACGGATGAAGTGTATGGTGCGGTGACTCAAGGTGAAGCGAGTGAAACCGCGGCGTATCGTCCGCGTAATCCATATTCGGCGGCCAAAGCCGGAGCTGATCATTTGTGTCGTTCGTATGGCGAGACGCACGGCGCGCCGGTGATTGTGACCCATTCATGTAATTACTATGGTCCGTATCAGTATCCGGAAAAAGTTATTCCTCTGTTCATCACTCAACTGCTCGAAGGAAAAAAAGTTCCGCTGTACGGCGAAGGATTGCAAGAACGCGAGTGGATTTTTACGGAAGATCATTGTCGGGCGGTGTGGTTCATTATGACGCGCGGGAAGGTGGGTCAGGTTTACAATATCGGCACCGGGCATCATTATACTAATCGTGATTTGACGCTGGCGATTTTGCGGTTAATGAAGCGTGATGAGGCACATATCGAGTATGTCAAAGATCGTCCCGGGCATGATTGGCGTTACGCTCTGGACAGCTCTAAGTTGCGCCAAGAATTGGGCTGGTCACCGACGATGGAATTTATGGATGGGTTACAGCAGACGATTGATTGGTACCAGCGCCGCGAAGATTGGTGGCGACCGTTGAAGGCAGGGGCCAGCGAGTGGTATCAAAAAAATTATGTCCAGCGATAAAATATTATTGATTGGGTCAAAAGGCGCGTTGGGTCAGCAGTTGGTAAAAATTTTTGCGAACGATCATTTAGTGAACTGGTCGCGTGATGAAGTTGATATTACCAACGCCGCGGCAGTGCGGCAAGGGATTTCCGTACTCCGGCCCACGATTATCATTAATGCGAGCGCGTATAATGATGTTGATGGCGCGGAAACTAATCCGACAATGGCCATGGCAGTTAATGCCACGGCCGTGGGCGTAATGGCGCAAGTGGCACGAGAGGCAGGCGCTAAGTTTATCACGTATTCAACGGACTATGTGTTTGCTGGCGATCAAGCGGGCGGTTACACGGAAGACGCCAGGCCGCATCCGGTTAATCAGTATGGTGCGTCAAAATTACGCGGTGAACAGTTGGCGCAATCAGCCGGCGGCGAAATTTTAATCATTCGAGTATCGCGGTTGTTTGGTCCAATGGCCACCAGTATTCATGGCAAAGAAAATTTTCCGGATAAGATGTTACAGCTCGCTCGTAATCGCTCGCGTTTAGAAGCGATCAGCGATATAATTAGCACGCCAACCTATACCGTTGATGTGGCGCAAGCCACGCGAGCATTATTAGCCGATAAAGTTCCGCCGGGAATATATCATTTAGTTAATGAAGGCGCCGGCTCGTGGTATGATCTGGCGCAAGAAACATTTCGTATAATGAAAGTAGCGGTGGAATTAGTACCGGTACCAGCCGCCACTTTTCCCAGCCTAGCCCGGCGCCCGGACAATGCCACTTTGCTCAATACTAAGCGACCGAAATTGCGCCACTGGCAAGCAGCGCTAAAAGAATACTTGAGTAACTAATAACTCGTAATAATTATTCATTACGGATTACTTATTACGGATTACGTCCTATGAAAGGTATCATTTTAGCGGGTGGTAATGCCACCCGGTTATATCCCTTGACCTTGACCGTTAGTAAGCAACTGATGCCGGTTTATGATAAACCGATGATTTATTATCCGCTCGCCACCTTGATGTTGGCCGGAATTAAAGATGTTTTGATTATTTCTACACCGCGTGATTTACCGCATTACCGGACTTTACTGGGCGATGGTGCCCAGCTTGGTATGCGGTTTCAGTATCTGGCACAAGCGCGGCCGGGCGGTTTGCCGCAGGCGTTCATCTTGGGAGAAAATTTTATTGGTCACGAGTCAGTGTGTTTAATTTTGGGGGATAATATCTTTTATGGTAGTGGCATGACTGGCATATTGCAAGACGCTGTTAAGCAAGTGACGGAGCATGACGGCTGTCTGATATTTGGTTATTATTTGCCCGATCCGCGGCAGATGGGTGTGGTTGAATTTACTAAAGACGGTCAGATACTGTCGTTAGAAGAGAAGCCGACAGATCCCAAATCGAATTATGTGGTCCCGGGGTTATATTTTTGCGATAATAATGTTATTGAGATTGCAAAAAATTTGCAACCATCAGCGCGCGGTGAGTTGGAAATTATCGATCTACAGAGAGAGTATTTAAAACAAAATAAGCTCAAGGTGAGAATATTTCCGCGCGGTACGGCCTGGTTGGATACCGGAACGCACGAGATGTTACAACAAGCCGGCGATTTTGTGCGCATCGTGCAAGAGCGGCAGGGATTGAAGATTTCCTCTATTGAGGAAATTGCCTATCGGATGGGTTACATTGATAAAAATCAATTACTCAAAATTGCGGAACCGTTGCGTAAGAGTGGCTATGGGCAATATTTGTGGGAGATTGCCCAAGAATGATTTTCATTATTAGCGCAACGGTCGCCGGAGTAAGCCCGCCTGGTTTTGAGCGGATCCCGGTGTGGTGACGATAATGGCCGCCCCATCGGTGGTCGGCATAATAGCTGACATAGCCGGCATGGAGAGCAAGTTAGTTTGATGAATGTTTTGATCGTTAATGAAATTAATAGCCGTTACTTCGTGTGCGGTGGCGACATAATGGGTCGGGGTGGTTGGATCATTCACTATCGCCAGAATCGATTCGGAAAAAGTCGTCAGTGGTGTGTGTTGCAGTGAGCGTAGTTCGGTGCGCCATAGTGTTTTGTTTTTCCACCACAGTAAAGCATTATTAGTTGGTGTCGATTCCGTACCGGTGACATCATAGAGCAGAGCGGTGGTGGTGGGAATTTCACGCTCCAGTGCGACCAGTGCCAAAATATTGGTGGCGGGATCAAATATGGTTAATATTTGAGCCGGGCTGGGGCGAAATTTCGGTGTCCGTAATGCCGGTAATTGCCAACGCGAAAATTCGTTAATTTGGTTATCCGGGTTGACACTCAATACTACCAGCCAGGTTTGTTGCTCGTGTGCCAATAATAAATACAAATAATTTTGACGGGGCAAAATGTCCAGAATGGTATCGCGTTTGTCGAGCTGGATTAATTGGCGGATGGTTTTTTTTTCGACATCAAGTAGCAGTAAGCGGTTGCGATCGGCGGCTAAAAATTGATCACGCTTACCAAGATTAAATGTAACTTGTGAAAATGAAAATGGGAACAGCGCGTACACCGATGTGACGGTTGAATCGTTTACGACAAACCAGCGGGGTCGCGCGACATCATTAGTAGAGCGCAATAGGTATGATCCGTCATTTTCTTCGGCAAAAACCAATGACATGTCCCAGGCGGTAATTGTCTCGAGCCCCAGTTTTGGTTTTGGGGAGAGGCGATGCAGTGTTGTGGAATTATTTTTGGTTACCGCCAATACATCCGGCAGGGGACTGTTTTTTGATCGGATGAGAGTAGCGGTAGTTGATAATGGCAACGGGGCTGATTCGATGGTGGTTTGCGGAAATAATTGTACGTCATTTAGAAATTTTGTCTCACCGGAACGGAATTCCAATGTTTCTTGCCAGGACAAGAAACCAGGTTGGCTGATTACGATCGTGCGCAATCCGGGATCAATGGAGCTGATTGTTTGGTAGCCGTGTACGGTTGAACCAAATTTGTAATATACACCATCAACTGTCACGGACACATCCGGTGGTTGAATTTTTAGCGCCAGCGAGCTGATGCGTTCCGGGTGCTTGGTGTCGTTATTCCAGCGCCAGCCGTTGGCGTATAATAATAACGGTAAACTGGCTATTACAAATACGCTTAAAAATATTAAAAAAATAATTTTTGAAACAGAGGTTAATCGTTTGGTCATAAGCAAGTTTTAGCAGAACGCCTGATAAATGGCAATCAGCTGGCTACAATAGCACTTCTATTTTAGCGCCGAGCTGACGCAAGCGCACAGCCAAGTCCTCATAGCCGCGGCTGATGGAATAGACATTGCGTAACACTGAAACGCCGGGCGCGGCCAGCATGGCTATCAAAATAATTACTGCCGGTCGGAGCGCCGGGGGACAAATCACTTCGGTGGCACGCAGATTGGTCGGGCCGTCAACATAAATGCGGTGAGGATCAGCCAATAATATGTTCGCTCCCAATTTGATCAGCTCCGTGTAATAGATCGCGCGATTTTCATAAGGCCAATCATGAATCAATGTCCGTCCTTTCGCTTGGGTGGCGATGGGGACAAAGAATGGCAAGTTATCCATGTTCAAACCGGGATACGGACGAGCATAAATTTTTTCTTCCAATGCTTTGAGGTGCGATGGGAAGGTTGCTATATCAACCAAGTCGGTTTCGCCGTTGTTGGCTTTATATCGTTTTGATATTTTAAATCGCCAGCCCATTTTTTCCAGTTTTAGTAATTCTAGTTCCAAAAATTCAATCGGGCAGCGTTTGATCGTGATGCTAGAGTTGGTGGTGGCCGCCAGGGCGATGAATAACATGGATTCGATCGGGTCTTCAGCGGGCGAGTACTCGACAGTTTCGTTGATAGCGGCTTTACCATGAATAGTGATCGTGGTTGTGCCGATACCCTCGATGACCACGCCCAATTTTTGTAAAAAGAAACACATATCTTGGACTTGGTAATTAGCGGAGGCAAATTTAATTACCGTAGTGCCGGGAATTTTGGCCGCGGCCATGAGCACATTTTCGGTAACCGTATCCCCGGATTCATATTGCACTATGGTATTGGGTTTCAATTTTTTGACGCGTACTTCATAGCCATCGTGGCCAACTTTTATTTTTATTCCCAATTTTTCCAGCGCAAATAAATGAGGGCGAACGGTGCGAGTCCCGAGCTTGCAACCGCCGGCGTGAGGGAGAGAAAAATGAGTGAGATAATGCACCAGCGGTCCCAAGAGCATGATGATGCTTCGTGTTTTCATCGCCGCGGCAGTATCGAGTGTTTTTAGATTAAAATGTTCCGGCGGGGTAATTTCAACATCATCATTTTCACGACGTTTTATGGTAACGCCGATACTGGTCAGCACTTCCACAATTCGTTCAACTTCGGCAATGCGCGGCAGGCGTTTTAATGTGGTCTTACCGCGATTAAGGAGCGCGGCGCACAGCAAGCCGACGGCCGCGTTTTTAGAAACATTGGTTGTGATTGTACCGGTTAATTTATATCCGCCGGTTATGCGAAAATTAATAGCTTCGCCGGCAACGGTGATAATCTCGCGATCGAGCGCTCGACTGATTTTGTTAATTAAGGCCGTGCTGAAATTTTGTTCACCTTTTTCCATGCGCGCCATGGCGCTTTGGCTAGTTTTAAGGCGTTGCGCCAATTCTAATTGCGTCAAGCCCGCCGCTTCGCGCGCTTCGGTAATCTTGAGACCGATTTTTTGTTGCTCTTGTTTGGGGGTGGTGGAGGACATGGGGAATAGTAAATTAAGAACTAAGTAAATTAAGCTATAAGTATAGTATATCATATATGATATATTTGCAAGGTGGATATTTTTTTGGGGTAATGGTTGCTTATGGGTGCCAAAAGAGTACAATATTAAGATATGGTTTACATACCTTTTTTCTCGCGTAAAAAATCCGAAGCGGGGCGGTTTTCCACCAGTATAATCGTGATATTATGTTCGATTACCGCGTTTTTGTTTGGTTTAACCGTTGGGGTGGTAGACAGCGAGACACCGGAGCAAACCAGGCCGGTTACGGAGTTGGTTTTGCCGGGATCTCGTTTGCCGCCAGAATTTCAAACCGGTCTGTACAAAAAGATTTGGGACGCAGTCGCGACTAAATCCGTGGTCAAGGATGTGGCTCGTCAGGATTTATTTTATGGCAGTTTAAAAGGATTAGTGGCGTCGTTAAATGATCCGTATTCAGTATTTTTTGATCCCACCGAAACCAATGAATTTCAGCGAGAGCTTGATGGTGAATTTGAAGGGATTGGCGCCGAGGTGGCAATTAAAGATAATGGGTTGGTGATTGTGGCGCCACTGCCCGGTAGTCCGGCCGAACGGGCGGGATTAAAACCGGGTGATAAAATTTTAGCAATTGATAAAGAGCTCGCTTTTGCCCTGACGCTTGATCAGGCCGTGACAAAAATAAAGGGTAAACAGGGGACAACGGTTGAGTTATTAATTCGTCACCGCGGGTCGCGTACGGATAAAATAATTACGATTGTGCGCGCCAAAATTATTGTACCGAATGTTACCAAAGAAATGCGCGCTGGTGTGGCGATTGTGCGGCTCTATAATTTTGGACCAGAAACAATCACATCATTCAATCGGGTGCGCGACGAACTCTTGCTTGATCAGCCGCGCGGTGTTATTCTGGATTTGAGAAATAACCCGGGCGGCTTGCTGGAGGCGGCGGTGGCTTTGGGTGGTTCTTGGATTAAAAAAGACCAAATTGTGGTGAAAGAAGTAGCTGGTAATGGCGAAGTTACTGATCATCAGAGCACAGGCGGCGCGGAATTGGCTGGGATTAAAACAGTGGTGCTGGTAAATAATGGATCAGCTTCGGCGGCGGAGATTTTGGCTGGGGCGTTGCAAGACGCACGCTTGGCGCGGGTAGTAGGTGAGAAGACATTTGGCAAAGGATCGGTGCAAGAGTTTGAAAAATTCAGCGACGGATCAAGTTTAAAATTGACTGTGGCTAAATGGCTCACCCCGGCTGGTCGCGATATTACTAAAGAAGGAATTGCGCCGGATGTGGCGGTGGAGTTTCCGGACATGGCGTTTACCAAAGGACAAGATCCGCAACTGGATAAAGCGCTTGAATTATTGAAATAATAGTAAATCCAGCTGAATTCACTGAATTTACTTGATTTACTTGTCTCATGAAAGTAATTCTGTTAAAAAAAATAAAAGGAGTAGGGGAAGCGGGGCAGGTGAAAGAGGTGTCGGCGGGGTATGCTCGTAATTTTTTGTTGCCAAACAATTATGCTCAACCGGCGACTGATGAGGCCATTAAGCAAGTACATGAATCGGAAACTCGCTTGGAAGCCAAAGCCGAACGCGAATTGAAACAAGCTCAAAAATTGGTCTCGCGACTGGATGGTCAAGAGATCGAAATTGTGGCGTTGGCATCGCCGTCCGGAAAATTGTTTGCCGCGATTAAAGCCACTGACATCACGCAAGCGATCAATGCCAAATATGGCACGGCCATTACGCCGCGGGCTATTAATTTAGCCCAGCCCATAAAAGAAGTAGGTGAACTACGAGTAGCGATTGATTTTGATCACGGGCTGGAAGCGACAGTATTGGTGTGTGTGATAACTAAGAATAAAAGTTAAATTTTAACCACAACTTGAGTCCGGGGGATTATTTTGTATGTATTATGCCTAGCGCGAAAACGAGAACCAAATTTATTTTTGTAGTTGGTGGCGTGATGTCGAGTGTCGGTAAGGGGGTAACGTCGGCCGCCATCGGCCGCATTTTGCAAAGTCGCGGTTATCGCGCTACGAATGTGAAGTGCGATATGTACATTAATATTGATGCTGGTACTATTCGCCCCACTGAACACGGCGAAGTGTTTGTGGGCACCGATGGTATTGAGGCCGATCAGGATTTGGGTAATTATGAACGCTTTACCGGTCAGACCTCGACACGAGATAATTACATTACCACCGGTCAAGTATATCAAGCCGTGATTCAACGCGAACGCAATTTGGAATATGATGGTGAAGATGTCGAGGTCGTGCCGGATATTCCGAATGAAATTATTCGACGTATCACTACTTGCGGTAAAAAGAATAAAGCCGAGATTGTGGTGGTGGAATTTGGTGGCACCGTGGGTGAATATCAAGTGTTGCTGTTTTTGGAAGCGGCGCGGATGATGAAATTAAAACATCCCGACGATGTGGCCTTTGTGCTGGTTAGTTACTTGCCCGTACCGAGTCATATCGGTGAAATGAAAACTAAACCCACGCAATACGCGGCGCGTTCTCTCAATGCCGCTGGGATTCAAGCCGATTTTGTCGTTTGTCGCTCGGAATATCCGCTCGATGAACGCCGACGAGATCTATTGGCCACCTTTTGCGGTATTCCGCGAGGAAACGCGATCGCGGCGCCGGATGTTAAATCAATTTATGAGGTACCGCTGTGGTTGGAAAAAGATGACTTGAGCACTAAATTATTAAATACTTTACACTTAAAACCGCGCCAGCGCGATTTGAATGAATGGCGCGCGTTGGTGAAAAAGATTATCTCGGCTAAAAAAGAAATAAAAATTGGCATAGTGGGCAAATATTTTACCACCGGTAAGTACACTTTAGCAGATTCTTATATTTCAGTGATTGAGGCGATCAAACATGCCGCTTGGGCGGAAGGCAGAAAACCAATATTGTCGTGGATTGATTCCAGTCAATTTGAAAAAGATCCAGCCAGTTTGAAAGAGTTATCCAAGCAAGATGGTATCTTGGTGCCGGGCGGATTTGGCGCGCGCGGCGTGGAAGGAATTATTAAAGCGATTCAATACGCTCGGGAAAATAATATTCCTTATTACGGTCTGTGTTATGGGATGCAATTAGCCGCCGTAGAATTAGCGCGGCATGGCGCTGGTTTAGCACAAGCGCACACCACCGAAGTTGATGCAAAAACATCGGATCCGATTATTACCACCAATGTTGGCCAAGCAGATAATATTAAAGCGAAAAAATTTGGCGCGACTATGCGTTTGGGTTCTTATGATTGCAAATTATTGTCGGGCAGTATGGCGGCTAAAGCGTATGGTCAAAAATTAATTTCCGAACGACATCGACATCGCTATGAGTTTAATAATAAATATCGCGCCGTTTTGGAAAAAGTCGGTGCGGTATTTTCGGGTATTAATCCGGCCGCTAATTTGGTGGAAATTATGGAACTAAAAGATCATCCGTTTTTTGTCGGCGTCCAGTTTCACCCGGAATTCCAGTCACGCCCCGATGCTCCGCACCCGTTGTTTCGCGCCTTTATCCGCGCGGCGGTGAAACAAGCAAAAAAATAGCATACCTTATAGCCCTTGACCGCTAAAGTAATTCTGGTATACTGATTTTATCATAAGATATTAACCTGATATTCAAGCTACGGAAGCTATAAAGCTACGGAAGCTACTGAAGCTAATGCTATGGCACATAAAAAAGCCGGTGGTTCTACCAGTTTAGGCCGCGAGTCCCAATCACAGCGCTTGGGCTTGAAGCGTCACGATGGCGAGTACGTCAAGTCGGGCGAAATTTTGGTGCGTCAGCGCGGTACGCAGTTTTTTCCGGGGCGCAATGTCATGCGGGGCAATGATGACACCTTGTTTGCGAGTCAAGCTGGTGTGGTGAAATATACTCGTCGTAAAGCTCGTCGGTTTGATGGTAATTTAGCGTTGCGACGTTATGTGAGAGTGGACACGGTAACAACCGCGAAGAGCGCTTCTTAAAATCAAAAGATATTTAAACGGGGCGCCAGCCCCGTTTTGATTTTATGTGTCATCCCAAACTTGATTTGGGATCCAGATTAATCCACGGGTTTAATTTCCAATTACTCTCCCTTCGGGAGATCCCCCGTAGGGGGACAAAACCCAATTGGGTCATTGGCACATTGGACATTGATTCGGTCAATTAGAAATTAGGTTAATTAGGGTAATTGATTGGTGGGGTCTGGATTCCCGTTTTCACGGGAATGACAAAAGTTTATGAATAATTTTGAAGAAATCTATTTAGATCATGCCGCCACCACGCCGGTGCGCGCCGAAGTGCTGGACGCCATGGCGCCGTATTGGAACGAGTCGTATGGCAATCCGTCGTCGTTGCATCGTTTTGGTCAGGCGGCGAGGGTGGCGATTGATAAAGCGCGTGCTACCGTGGCGCATATTTTTGGTTGTGATTTTAATGAAATTATTTTTACCGGATCGGGAACGGAGTCGGATAATCTGGCAATTTTAGGGACAATGCGAGCGGCCAAAATCGGCCAGCAGGCCGCGCGGACTAACGCGGACTTTACGCAGACGGTCGCGGACAAAATACAAAATCAACCTAACCCTCAATTTTTGCTAAAGAGGGAGGAAAAACATATCATAACCACTGCCATCGAACACGACGCGGTGCTTAAATCTTGCCAACAGCTCGAGCGCGAAGGATTTGGTGTTAACTATCTTAAACCGAATACAGCCGGGGTGGTAACTGCCGCCCAAATTAAAGAAGCAGTGCGGGAAGAGACGACGCTTGTCTCCGTTATGTATGCTAATAATGAAATCGGGACGCTTGAACCGATTGCCGAAATTGCGCGCGTGCTCGAATCCGATCGCGGGCAGAAACCATATTTTCATACAGATGCTTGTCAGGCCGCGGGATTTGAGGAGCTTGATGTGAAAGTATTGGGAGTTGATCTCATGACCATCAACGCGTCAAAAATTTATGGCCCCAAAGGCGTGGGCGCGTTATATATTCGCCGCGGGGTTGCGATTGAGCCGATTATATTTGGCGGCGGCCAAGAACAAAAACTGCGTTCCGGTACGGAAAATGTGCCCTTGATTGTCGGTTTGGCTAAAGCGCTTGAGTTGGCGCAGGCCGAACGCGTAACAGAACGGGCGCGTCTCGCCGGTTTGCGTGATTGGTTTATGGCGGAATTACAAAAAATAATTCCGGATTGTCGCGTGAATGGTGCCGGGGGCGAACAGCGTTTGGCGAATAATATCCACATCAGCCTTCCGGGCGTGGACAGTGAAACACTATTATTTTTGTTGGATGAGGCGGGAATATACGCTTCCACCGGTTCAGCCTGCGCGGCCGGAACGATCGAACCCTCGCATGTGCTAATGGCCTGCGGAGTATCTCCGCAATTAGCAAAACAATCTCTCCGTTTTTCGTTGGGTAAAACAACAAACCGCTCTGATCTGGAGCGGGTGATAACAGTATTGCCGACGCTGGTAGCCAAAAAGTTGGCGCTAGGGAGTGCGCGTCGGCGAACGTTGGGGCAGACCAATTGGGCCGACCGGACTTGATACTGGTCTATTTAAAATAGAAGCGTTAAAAGGATTATTAAGCGTGCTAGGGATAGCCGTAATTATTTTACGATTGGTCAGGAATAATTCTACGCGCTCAAGTTGCTGTACAGCAACTTGATTTTTATTTTGTTTTAATAATAACAAGATTTCTTCACTGGCGTAACTGGCTTGGATGGTGTTTATCAAAAAATTGCCGATCATAACCAGGCCGACGATAGTTAATCCTACGCCTAGATAACCAAGCGCGTTCATTAGTAGGGGAATAGAAAATCGGGAGTTCATGGACGAATAAATGTTTTAGCTTCGATCGATAATGTAATTAATTCTGGTTGGTTTGGTGCCGGCACCAAGCTTACTTTTTGTACGGCGATGAGTGGGTTACCGGTTTCTAGGTGTGCCAATAAGCGCAGGGCATTGATTAGTGGTCCGGTCGAGGTGAGGTGTAAGTTTCTTTGGAGTAGAGTGGCTGATGGACCTGGTTCAGCGTCGGTTAAGGTTATGATTTCTCCTAATCCCAATTCTTGGGCGGCCTGTTCAGTGGTGGTGATTAGAGACAATTCTGCTCCCGGTACGAGAAATAGCGCTTGTAAGGCGGATTGGTTTTCACGCAAGGCAGTTAAGAGTGGTCTGGTTTGGCGTAAGTTGGCGGTTTCGCGGTATTGGTTGGCCAGGGTTTTTTGCGCATATACAATTATGGCCAAGTTGGATGCAAGACGTTGATAAGCCGGAATAATGACAACGATCAGACAGATAATGCTGACGCCAATAAAGACGGTAAGACGTAATAGTGGAGAAAACGTGGGACGGAGCATACTGATTAAGAATTATACCGGGCGGTGATGGTAAAGGGAATGTCGCTTTGTTTTGTGAGTGATTCAATAGGCAAGAGTACCTCGGAAATTTTAGGGATGGCACGCAACTGTTTTTCGAATATCAATAAGGAATCGCGATTATTCGCAGTGCCTTGAATCATTACGCGACCGGGCTTTGGTTGGTAATCAAGGTTGATCAGGCGAACTCCGCTCGGTACATTTTCCAGTAGCGTAATTAATATTGGCGTGCTCGGAGTTATATTTGTCTGGATAGTGTGCGCATCATTTAAGAGGGAGAGAGTGGCGGTGGTATTATAGGCACGTGTATTCAGGAGGTGCGGTAGCGCCACCAAGCGGCTCGATATGTTCCAGGCCTGCTGTTGAATAATCCACTCGGTGAGTATGAAAAATGAGCCAACGATCAGTATGGCTAGGGTTAGCCACCCCAGTACCTGTTCAAAAAATAAGCGAAAAAAACGTCGGGTGTGAAGTTTGCGTTGATTGGGGGGAGTGAGATCAAGGTTAATCATAAAGGTACGAACTACTAAAGGAATACGAAATTACGTTTTTTTAAGTGTTACGAGGTGGTACGGAAAAATGTTTGTCTAGCCAAACCGCGTTGCGCCAAGCCAATCAGCACCGGCGACGGTATAGCGGTAGAGCTAGCACCGGTTAATAGCGATGTTGGCGGGATGGTTTGTTGGTGCAAGGGAAGTTGTTTTAAGGCGTTGGTCAAATCGTTCGCTTCTGGGGGTGGCATGACGAGGATCAGAGTAGTGGGTGTGAGATGGTATTGCGTTTCAATATAACGCAAGCAGTTATTTATATGCAACGGAATATCTTGTGCCTCATGGCCGGCCAAGAAAAATGTTACTGGCGCGCGAGCATCAGCGGCCATAATCAAGAATTCATCATCCACGCGCGTGAGAATAATGGCTAGTCCCATGGTTGGTAAAGATGGTGCGAGGACGCGATGCAACGCCATAATACTTGGTTCACACGCCACACAAACCAAATCGTTAGCCAAAACGGCGGATAGTACGAGGTCGGTCCATGCTGCCAGTGCTCCGACGAGAATTAGTTCTCGGGTCTCTGGAATAGTAGCCCAGCCATCGAGACGTTGTTCGGCTGGTAAAGGCAGAGTGCGATTTAGTTGTTCTTGGGCGAAGATCGAAATGTCCAGCGGCGTGATTAAGCCAGTCGGTAGGGCGATACGCTCATAGTAAGTATGCAACGGCGGAATATTTATTACCGCGCCGGTGGCGTGTCGGAGGCCGGTTTGGAATTGTGTCAAAGCGGTTTTGAGAGTTGCTGCGATATGGTTGGGGTCGAGTAAAAGATTGTGCTCGGCCGTGGTCGAGGTGGTGGTGGTACGAACCAAGCGGACTGTTTTTTTGCGCGCTGGCGCTAACAAAGCCAGGCCAAGGCTGTGAGCTTGGATTTCAATACCAATAGCGCGGGGAGTAAGCGAGGGAAACAACATAGAGTATAAAACTGTTTTCGTAATTTCGTATTCCATACGAATTACGAAAGGAATACGAAATTACGAAATTCTAAATCATCGCCATTACTGTTTTTCCGTTACATCTTGCCAATGAATGCGTTCATAATTATCAGTGGTGGGGAAGAATGGTGGCGGCGTGAACACGACGGTGCTGTCAAAATAATTTTTGCCACTGCTGAAGCCGCCGATGACATGTTGATTTTGATCTACCCAGGTGAAACCGGCAATGCCATTGGTGATCATTGAGCCGTTGAGAGTTAACGTACTACGCAAATACCAAGGAACGTTTGTAGCGGGACAATAAACTTGATCAGTGCTTTGGGAATAGCCTCGAGCCCGTAAATAGCCGGGCGGACAGTAGAAGTTGCGGAAGGCGTGGCCGTGGAGTGCGAAGGTTACGGCATTGATGGTCATGGTGTTTGGTACTTCGAGTGGCACCAGTACGTCTTTTTGGCCGATCAGCGCTAACTTGGTTTTTTCACCGGCGGGAATCGTGATGCTACCATTGAGATAGAGCGAGGCGTTGGTGGCACTGACATCGGGGAAACGCGCCGCTACGATGGTGAGCGGAGCGTTGAACGAACCGTCCACCCACACATCATCTTGAGCAACGAGTAAATTGGTATTGCCGCAGGTATTCTCTGGAATTGTAATGGTTCGATACAGGCGTTCAGAAGCTATGTCGATGGTGCTGAATACCCATTGTTTACCATTATAGCTCCACCGTGAGGCCTTCTTTGATAAAACGGTACGCACGCTGACGGTGTTGGGCGATTGAAGAACTAGGTGCCAGCCGGCAGCGCCCGATGCTGGTAACAAGGTGCCGGCGGCTTGTGCTGTATCGGCCATAGCTTTCAGATCGAGCGGAATGGATTCAAAATCTATATTGGTTTCACCGAGCGACCACAATCCACGCGCGCCGCCCGTGCCTGATCCCCAAATGCCTGGCTTCGTTTGACTGGGCGATTGACAGCCGTGTTCCGGACCGCAGGCGTAGGTGGTACGCGAGGTGTGAGCGACGGCATTTTGTTCGGTGTCCAGGCGGATACCGCCATTCGCAAATAATTCTCCATCTAGCGTTCCGTCACTGCCCGCAAACCAGATGTTTGAGTTGGTTAAGAACGAATATTTTGCCAGCGACGGCTTTCCATATTGCATGTTGACCGTACGCTGAATATCGGTTCGGTCGGTGGGAACTGCTTTGGCTGTTACCGATAAAATACTGTTACAGTTTGATGGCGGATCAATCGTTATGGTGGTTTGCGCCACCACGCCGCCGCGGAAATCGTTCACTGCTCGTGCGATGGTGCGTGTTTGTTGCGGATCATTGGGTAAATGCGCAAAGCGCCAGCGCCAATACGCCAAGTCACCTTCGGCAACATGAAACGCACTGACGCGGGCTTGTTTTTGTTTGATGCGCGTGTGCTTGATTAAAAATAAATTTATCGCGCCTTGGAGCATCATCAAAAATACACCGGCCAGTACCAGGACTGCTACTAGTGTAACACCTTTTTTGGTTTTGTGCGACCAAGATAGAGGCATGATCAGAAATTCTTTTTTGTGTTTCGTAAGTGCGTTAGCGACGAAAGAGTAAAATTGTCGGGCGGACGGCGCGGATCAATGTTGACAATCAAAGTTGTGCGCACCAGAGTGATTTTTGGAATTGCAATCGGTGCGGTCAAGGGGTTGTTAATGGTATCGGTTGGATAGTTGGCGTTGTAATAGAGCCAGAGCGGCGTGGCGCCGTTTTGAATATTGGTCGAAATAATAAATGTTTTGGTTGGTTGAGCCGGGTAGATCGGTGGTCGACCGATCGGCTTGGTAATATCTTTGTGCAGAACTGTGCCTTGAAGCCAATAACGAATCCGCTCGACGGTTGAGTCACGATCAATATCAGAAAAAAATACCACCTCGGTTGGGGCGACTGTGACAAGAGGGTAGCTACCATCGTCGCCGATTCGTGTTTCGCGCAGTTCTTCGACTAACTTAAATAAAATTTCTCGCGCTTGACTGACGGCTTGATCTTGTTCGAGAGCAAACCGTTGACCTTGGAATGCTGTATTCGCCAGGGCGAACATGGCACTCGCCACCAATGCCAAAATTGCCCCGACGACCAGCAGTTCGAGCAGAGAAAAACCCGTGTCAATTTTAGGGTGATGGCGCCAATGTAATATGGACATATTGATTATCAGTGATGTCAAGCTCAATCGTTTGTGATTCGAAGTTGGATTTTTCAATTTTAAGAGTGTGCGCGCCGCTGGCTAGGTTGCTATAAAATACTTGGCCGGTCGTTCCATTCGTTTTTAGAGTGGCTTGTCCGCCGGCGGCCGTGAGGGTGATTGTTGTATTAGAGAGCGGTGCGTTGCTTTGGTCGGTAACCGCTACGCGCAAACTGCGCGTGGTGTGATCAGCCAGAACGAGGGTGGCTGTACTCGAACCATTGGCGGCGAGTGGTACGGGCAAGAGCGGATCGGTTTCGGCAATGTCATAACCGGAATTGGTTGGTAAGAATATTTGGTATGAATCCGGTTCCAACGCCGGTATGGTGAAGCGACCATTGGTGGCGGTGGTGTAGGTGCCGGTAAATTTCAACACGGGTTGATTCTGGGCATCTTGGCCGATTGTTTTACTGCCCTGTACGGTCAAGGCAAGGTTCGCGATCGGGTTGGACGGACTGTCATGGCGCGCAGTCACGGCTAGCGTTCCGGTTTGATCGATAGTAAAGTTTGTGGTCAAGACACTGCCATTGGCAACGGACAAATCGGCGCGGGCTGGTTGCGCTACAACTTGGGGGCTAGTGGTTGTGTCTTGCGAGTAGCCGTTTTTTGTGGCGGTGATGTGGTAACAGTTGGTTGAACACACGGGCACGCCGGGCAGAATAAGAGTACCGGCGTCATCGGTGGTAGTTACAATCGCAACCGGGGGATTGGCGGTCGGGGCGTTGATCGTGATGGTGGTTTGTGGTACATGAGCATTACTACCATCAGCCACATTGATGAGCAGTGTTCCACCGGGGACATTGGTTTCCAGTCCGGGCGGGGAAACATCAGTCACTAACACAGCCGATCCTTTACCGGACAAGCGCGAATTCCAGGAGGCTTCGACCCGTACTCGTTTGTAATCTTGCGGCGCAGTGTCTAACGGCGCGATACCATCGAGCACATCATCAATATAACGAATTTCAGTGGTCAGGGTATAGGGGATGTTATTAGCGGTGCGAGTTTCCGATTGGAGTAGCGCACCGGCCGGCACGCCGTTAACTGTACCCACTTGGTCGTAGGGAAGATTTTTTACCAATTCGAGCATGTCCTCGGCCAGCGCGAGAGCGCCATTGCGTGCTTTATCATCACCGACAATAAATAAGCCGGTTTGCAAAATTGCCAAAATACTAACAGCAATAATACTGACCACCGCGACGGTAACAATGAGTTCAACCAGGGTGAAACCACGAGACATAGAAACAAGAAATCAATGAAACAAGAAATCAAGAAAACAATAATTTGTTAAGGCATAATTTGTTTTATTGATTTCTTGATTTTTTGTTTTTTTGATTCAGATTTGTTGTGATAATTTGAAAATTGGCAGCATGATGGCTACTGCCAGTCCGCCGACACCTAATCCCAGAACAATAATTAAGATCGGCTCGATTAAGGTGGGTAGATTTTCAAACATTACTTTGACTTCTTGTTCATAAAATTCCGCTATCTCATCGAGCACATCATCGAGTGCGCCGCTTTTTTCGCCAACGGCAATCATTTCTAGGACGGTGGCCGGTAATAAGCGGTGGGCGCTCGCTAGCGCTTCCGATAGGGGGCGGCCTTCTTCTAGGGTGATACGAGCGGCGAGTAGGGCGTGGCGATACTCCAGATTGTGGAGCGTGGTTGCCGTCAAGCGCAACGATTCCAGTAAGGGCAGGTCGGTACGCAATAACAAAGCCAAGGTGCGAGTAATCGCCGCTATATTCATGTCGGAGACAATGGTGCGAACAACCGGTGTGTGCAAGGCCGCGCGGGAACGGAATATTTGTCCGCTAGTGGTGCGTAAAAAAAGCCCTAGGGCAATAATTACTACCACGGCGCCCAGTATTATCCACAGGCCATAATTTTGTCCAAGATTACCCAAGCTGATTAAAATGCGTGTGGGCAAGGGCAGATCAGTATTCATTTCTTGAAACAAATCACCGAGCTTGGGGAGAATAAATAAAAACACAAAACCAGCAATAATGAACATCAGTGTCAGTACAATCACCGGATAAGCTAGAGCGCTTTTAACGCGTCCGCGAATATCGTGATCACGTTTGAATTGTTGTGACAGTCGTTGAAATACAACATCGAGGTTGCCGCTTTTTTCTCCCGCACCAATCAGGGTGACCGCGAGCGGTGGTAAGAGGGAAGGGTTGGCGGCGAGGGCGTCTTCAAAACTGGCGCCGGCCTCGATTTGTTTGGTCACGTCAGCAATCATGTTTTGTATATTTTTACGTTTCATCTGTTTGGCCATTGAGCGTAAACCGTCAATTAACGGTAACCCCGCCTTTAACATGATGGCCAAGTTCTGCACGAAAAAAATACGATCGATAAAAGAGACGCCGAGTAATTGGAAGGGCAGTTTTTTGGGTGGTGGGTTGGCGGGAGAGGGAGGCATGGTATGGTATAACGCCAGTCCTTCGACTCCGTCCGGATTACCGGACTTCGCTCAGGAAATAAATTTATTCCCTGAGCTTGTCGAAGGGGCGTTCTGATTTTTATTTCAAATATCCCCGTATTTTATTGATAATTTCTTCGGTGGTGAAGTTGGCCTTGACCATGTAATCATTGGCGCCCAAATCTTTGCCTTTGGCAATATCTGATTCTTGGCCAAGGTTAGATAAAATTACGATGGGTAATTTGGCGCGAGCCGGGTCAGTGTCGCGGCGCACGCGTTTTAATACTTCAAAACCATCAAGCACCGGCAACATTAAATCCAGCAGAACCAGCGCGGGGGAGAGTTTTTTAATTTTTTCCAAACCATCTTCGCCGTCGATTGATCCTTGGGCTTCAATTTTTTCGTGTGCCAGTTTGCGTAAGAGTAGTTCGCGGAGAAATTGGTCATCTTCGATCACCAGCACGATTGGTTTTGTGTCTGCCATAAAAAGGGTTAAGTGAATAAGTTTAAAAAAAGTTAAGCGGCATGGGGGAGTGTGATAGTAGCAATCGTGCCTTTGCCTTCTTCACTCGAGAGTTGGAGCGTGCCGTGTTCATGGGTGATAATTTGGCGAGCTAAGTACAAGCCCAAGCCGGTGCCAGAAATTTGCGCTTTGACTACGTTGTCAGCGCGGAAGAATTTTTCAAATAAGCGGGCTTGTTGCGCGCGCGGAATTCCCACGCCGGAATCCGTTATGGTCCAGACGGTTCGTTTGCGATCGCTGGTGAGTTTGACTAGGATTGTTCCTCCCGAGGGAGTATATTTGCAAGCGTTGTCAATGACGTTCATCAATACCATACTTAATTTTTCCGGATCTGTGGTAACGGTGGCGATAGTACTCGATAGCTCAAGCTTAATTTTGAGTTTTTTGTCGGCATAACTTTTTTGTACCAGTTCGATCACCTCGCGGGTTTTTTCGGAGGAGTCAAACGATGAGCGGGCGAAATTCATGCGGCCTTCATCAATACGCGAGACGTTGAGTAGGTCATTAACCAATCCGATCAGTTGGTTATTTGAGCTCTCGATTTTTTGCACAAAATCCGGTTGTTCCGTTTGTTCCACTTCGCCGCGCCGCAATAAATCCAAACTCCATTTCAACGCCGATAACGGTGTACGCAGTTGATGTGCGGCCAAGGATACAAATTCACGTTCGCGCGTTACGCGCTGTTGCAGGAGCTCAATATTTTTTGTTTGTTGTCGTTGTCGCCACCAGGCCAGTAAAGTCATAACGAGCGCTTCGAGCAAAAAAGCCGTGAACAGAATAATGACAATCGCCAGCACATCACTGCGCAACAATTGTGCCTCCAGCGCGGGAAAAAACCAACGCAAACCGGCTAAGGATAAAGCCGAGATGATAATGGTGGTAACAAGCGTAACTAAGAACATAGATAAATATCGTTTAGTGTCTAGCGTTTATGGTTTAGTGACTATACCCTAAACGCTGAACCCTAAATCCTATTTACGTTTCTCTGGTGGCGCGTAGTACTTCTTCAATCGTGGTTAATCCTTGCGCCGCCTTAATAATACCGTCTTCCAACATGGTGCGACTGCCGGCTTGTTTGGCAATAGTGGCTAATTCCAGTTCAGAAACGTTCTGACGAATCGCTTGACGTAGATCTTCACTAATGGAAATAATTTCATAGATACCAAGTCGTCCGGCAAACCCTTCGTGCGCGCACTGATCACAACCAACGCTGGTTTGCCAGTTGGCATGATAGGGTTCGTGGATGTCTTTGATGACTTTAGTAGTCACCAAAATTTCTTTGAGTCGTTCTTCGCTAACGCTGGCGGACAAATCTTTTAATGTTTCAGCTGGCAGTTCAATTGACTTTTTACAGTTGGCGCAGAGTTTGCGCACCAAGCGTTGGCCGAGGAGCAGGCGAGTGGTTGAAGCAATCAAAAATGTGGGAATACCAATATCGGTGAGACGCGCAATCGCTCCCAGCGCACTGTTGGTGTGAATGGTTGAAAGTAGCAGGTGACCGGTCATGGCGCTGTTGATGGCAATACTGGCGGTTTCTTCATCGCGAATTTCGCCGACCATGATAATGTTGGGGTCTTGGCGCAAAAGCGCGCGCAAGCCAGCGGCAAAAGTAAAACCAATCACTGGCTGTACTTGGCTTTGGGTGATATGATCGAGTTTGTATTCGATCGGATCTTCAATCGTGCAGATGTTTACTTGCGGTTGATTCAGAATCGAGAGGACGGTGTAAAGCGTGGTGGTTTTTCCGGAACCGGTCGGGCCACTAACCAGAATCATACCGTGGGGACTCGAGATAGCGCGATGAATCCGGTCTTGATCATCCGGTAAAAATCCTAATGCTTCTAGGGTTAGCGGTCGCGCACCTTCACGCAATAAACGCAAGACCGCTTTTTCGCCGTAGTAGGTAGGCAAGATAGACAAGCGAACCGTGGTCTGACCACTATCGGTTTTTAGGGCGAACCGACCGTCTTGCGGCAAGCGATGCTCATCTAATTTTAGATGGCTTAAAATTTTAAGACGGGCCAGAACGCCGGCATGGCTGGAAAGCGGTAAGTGCATGACATCGCGCAACAGGCCATCCACGCGGTAGCGCACGCGCAAATCTTTTTCGGTTGGTTCGATGTGAATATCAGAAGCGCGTTCGAGCAACGCGTGATCCGCTACGGTTTCGACCAGTCGAATAATCGGTTGTTCAAAGCCGGCTGATCCGTCTGGTAATGCGGTGGCCTTGGCTGTCTGGTTGTGGATCGTGTTCAGTTTAGCAATATCGGCTTTGAGCGGTTGGACGCATTGTTCGGTTAGCTGTTGAATGGCGTTTGGCGTGGTAACCGTAATTTGGACAGCGCTTTTGGTGAGGCGTTCCAAACTTTGGAAAAACGGCGTATCATACGGTCGCGCCGTGGCCACTAAAATTGTTTTATCAGTTTGGCCAAACGGCACAGTTTCGTGTGTCTGGGCTACGGCCCGGGATAATATCGTGCATAACGGTAAGGGAATAGATATGTCGTCGCAGGTGCTAAACGGAAGGGAGAGTGCCTTGGCCCAGGCCTGATAGAGCACGCTTTCGGAAGTAATACCTTCTTGAATCAAATAACGTTCAAGCGGCAGGCCTTTTTCATTGGCGTCACGAATATAGCTTAGCTGTTGTTCGGCCGTCAATGAAGGAATGGTTTTGAGAATATCAATCAATTGATCATGAGGAATCATATGACTATAGTATACCATAAAAAAACAATAAAACAAAAAATCAAGAGAATAAAATAAATATTAATCTTGCCATGTGGGCGTAAACAGGATAGAATAGAGGACATGACGAACTTTTCATTCAAGGCCATTGACCCGGCGCGAGCGGTGCGTTTGCCATCGTGGCTTATCTGGCTGGCCGGATATTCCGGGCTGATTTTTTTGTTGTTGTGGATTTTACCGTTTGCGTTTCGGTTAGTCGGTCGCGACTCTGTTTCTTTGCATACTACTGTCTTTTTTGGCATTGATTTGATTGGGCGTGGTTCGGAAATACTGGTTTTGCCTAGTATGGCCACCGCTATCCTGGTGGTGCATGGTGTCTTGGTGTATTGTTTACGCCGAGTGACTTATTTGGTGGTAATGTTGGGGCTGACAGCGGCCTTATTATTAACCGTTTTATTGTTGGGGATGTGGTGGCTTCGTTTAGCTAATATTTAGTTGGTTACATCGGTTATGAATTTTTTTTCCATTGCCAGAATTTTTTTCTTGACTTCATTGTCGTTTGGTTTGGCCATGCTTCTCACGCCGCTGTGGCTCAAGGTGTTGCATAGATTTCGGCTCGGTAAGAGCATTCGCCCGGAATCGGCTACGCCCATTTTTGCAAAACTGCATCAACACAAAATCGGTACACCCACCATGGGCGGCGTTTTGATTTGGGGCACGGTGGCATTGCTGGCTGTTGCCTCTCTCTCATTTTCTAATTTAAATTTTGTTAATCGCGGCCAGACATTATTACCGTTGGGTGTTTTATTGGCCTCGGCTTTGGTTGGTTTGTTGGATGATTTTTTAAATATTCATCGCATTGGGCCAGCGGGTGGAGGATTGCGCGTGCGTCATAAATTATTGCTGTACATTGGAATTGCCGCTGTCGGGGCTTGGTGGTTTTTTGTGAAATTAGGGTGGGATACTGTACGGATTCCATTCGTTGGCACATATGAAATCGGCTGGTGGTATATTCCGGTATTTTTATTGGTGATTGTATCCACGGCTTTTTCAGTCAATGAAACGGACGGATTAGATGGTTTAGCGGGCGGCACGCTATTAATTGCGTTTGCTTCGGTTGGCGCCGTGGCGTTTGTGCAAGGGCGTTATGATTTGACGGCATTTTGCGGGGTGATTATTGGCGCGTTACTGGCGTTTTTGTGGTTCAATGTACCGCCGGCGCGATTTTTTATGGGCGATACTGGCTCAATGTCATTGGGGATTACGTTGGGTGTGCTGGCCATGCTGACCAACACCTTTTTATTGTTGCCGTTGTTTGGGATTATATTTGTCATAGAGTCACTCTCGGTGCTTATTCAGTTAGCATCAAAAAAATTGCGCGGGGGCAAGAAAGTGTTTTTGTCTACGCCCATTCATCATCATTTTGAAGCGCTCGGTTGGAGCGAGTCAAATATTGTGATGCGGTTTTGGATTATTTCTGGGGTGGTGGCGGTGTTGGGGTTGATTTTGGCTTTGTTGGATAGGGTGTGGTAATCGAATTTACCTTGCTTTGCACCTTGGTGTCGCGACTTAAAAAATTTTTACGTTTTCCTTAACGAAAAATTCATAACTCCTCGCCGGGCTCGTCAAACAAATGAATTTTTCTAGAAAACATAAAATTTTATACATCGTTCCACGCGGTGCTTGGCAAGGTAAATTCGATTAGTGGTTTATTTATGAATGAGAAATTGTTTACAAATTTACAAAACCAGTATCAGGGTAAGAAAGTGTTGGTCGTGGGGCTAGGGACTCGTACTGCGGGATCGGGCGGGGCGGCGGTTAAGTTTTTTTTGCGCTTGGGGGCGAGCGTGCGGGTGTATGAACCCAACGCCGGGTTTGCAAACAGTCCCTTGATTAAACATTTAAATGCTTTTGCGCGGCGGTGGCGGACACCAAAGCCGGTGTTTCATTTTTGTGTACACGCTCATGATGATGTGCGCTGGGCTGATTTAGTGGTGCAAAATCCGGGTGTAGCCGATACTGATTCGACGCTGGTATGGGCGCGTAAATTGCGTAAGGAAATTACCAACGATGTGGCCCTGTTTTTTAACGCAACGACCAATCCGATTTTGGCCATAACCGGCACGCGGGGCAAGAGCACGACTACTGCTTTGTTGTTTGCCATGATCAAACGACAATATCGCCGGGCGCGTTTGGGTGGAAATATCGGCGTGTCACCGCTGTCGTTTGTGTTTGCCTTGCGCTCGTCTGATCCGGTAGTTTTGGAATTATCGAGCTGGCTGTTGCATCATCTTGATCGTGCCGGGCGCGCCCCGCAGATAGCGGTGATTACTAATGTATTGGTTGATCATGTCAATCGTTATCGTTCGCCAGCCGATTATGTGGCGGATAAAGCAAATATTTTTTTGCGGCAAACAAAAAATGATTGGACAATTTTGAATCGTGCCAATGCCATCACCAAAGCTTTAGGAAAGCGTGTGCCGGGTAAGCGGGCGTGGTTTCAAAAAGAAAGTTTTGCTCAAGAAACTGGGGCGTTTATCCGGGCCGGTCAATTTATTATTCGTTGTAACGGCCAAGAGTTTAGGTTAGCTCCAGTTAGCAGTACTAAATTGCGCGGTGAACATAATCACGAAAATATTTTGGCAGCGGTTCTGGCGGCGCATTGTTTTGGTATTCGATCGCGGGCGCTTATAGCGGCGATTAAAAGTTTTGTCGGATTACCATATCGTTTGGAATATCTTGGCGTCAAGCATGGCGTTATTTGGTGGAACGATTCAACCGCCACTACGCCGGATGCAACTATTGCCGCACTTAAAACGTTTGCTAATCTTAAAAAAGTTATTTTGATTTGCGGCGGAGAATCAAAAGGTGTACCGATGAAGCCGTTATATCCGTATTTAAAAAAAGTGAAAGCGGCGTTGGTCGTACCCGGAAAAGCATCAACCCAATTTCCATCGGGGGAGCGTGTTCCGGATTTAAAAACAGCCGTTCAGCGCGCCGGGGCTCTAGCCAAATCAGGTGAACACATTTTGTTTTCACCCGGCACGACGTGGCTACCAAGGATCAATGAGTTTAAGAGAGGGGATGAGTTCCGTAGTTTATTTAGAATTTATAAGTAACATTTTTTGTCATTTACCCAATTCCCAATTTCCAACAAAATGTCCCATGCTTAATGCCAAATTTCATTGGATATTGGAAATTAAACCCGTGGGTTAATCTGGATCCCAAATCAAGTTTGGGATGACAAACTAAAACGGCAACGACAGATTAATTGCCGCCGCGGTCTGTTTTTTTGGCGAAAAATCAATCGCAAATTCACATTTCTCTCCTTTCATATTTTTGAAATACAACTTACCGTGTTCGCGCCCGTAAT
>CAZBFB010000007.1:0-19420 GCA_964491085.1 uncultured Gammaproteobacteria bacterium
GGGGGGGGTTGACAAAAAAACAACCCGTCTGTTATGATGTATCTATAATAATAATATTATGTCCAAGCTATCACAAACAAAGCCCAGCAATCTAATCATAGCCAAAGCTATGATGCATTGGATGTTACCACTAAGTAACGAAGGCTTTATGTTTGTGTAAGATATCCATCTAAACAGATTTCAAAAAGGCCTTCGTTACCACGAAGGTTTTTTGTTTCATGATCTTTTTTCAGGGTTTTCAATACGTGCCCATACTATGACACAACGCCATAGTACGAGTACCCCTGACAACCCTGCACAAAGGAAACTATCATGGGACGCCTCCATTGCCCGCAACGACGAGCGATTGAATCACTCAAACCGTTCGCCGAACCGCTCCCGCACCTTGACAACATAACTAGCTTTGTTCTACAGGATGGTACGCAACTTCACATCCTGGGCGCCAGCAATGGCGTGGGATCGTGCTCTGATATCCACGGCATGGACGTGCTGGTAGTAGGGACAGACCCCCCAGTCGACAGACCACGTTTTCCAAATGGATCATCCGTTAAGTCGTGCTCGTACATCGTTCTGTTGGATGAGAACGATCCGGACTACAAACCAGGGTCACACTACCACAAGACCGTCGAGTTACTTCGCATTGTGGACAGTACCGCCACCCACTGTGTCTGTATCAGAACGGGACATAAAGCGAGGTATGTTGCGATGATGATGTAGGGGAAGAACATTCCAAAATTCTCCCATCAAGATACATAGGGTATCCTGATGGGAGGGTCTCATAAATGAGGTAAGGAAAAAAACATGAGCATCCTTCCCGAAGATTGCCCGGATTGTGATAACCCCGGCAATGGTGAGTGTGCACGTTGCCACGGTACCGGCTACGAACCAGGAGTCATCAACCAAATCGCATCATCGCTCGCCGGTGAGGATGGCGAGGATTGTAGCGAGTGTGGAGGAAGCGGCGACTGTCCATCCTGCGACGGCGACGGCGTGGCTACCTAAGGAGAAGATGACGAGCATTCATGACAATGTCCCAAGTGACACCTGTTATGATGCGAGGGTTGATCTGAAGCGAACGCGCTAAAGATCAATCCTTTTTTATTTTAGGCAAAACACACTATCAAAAAAACAAAAACCCCTGTCGAAACAGGGGCTTTTGTCCTTCTCCTTTGTCAGAAGAACAAAGTTTAGTGACCGAGCATCATAGGCGTAACACTAAAACTTACTTATGTTTATATCATAGCACAGCTTGATCCGTCTGACAAGTACTGGTAGTGTGGATATATATGAACACCAATATTGAAGTGGAAATACGCAGTTTCATTTCTCCGAAACAATACCAAAACCTCATCGCCTTATTTAAACGCGACGCAGAATTTTTGAGTGAAGATTATGCTGAACTCAACATCCCCCTCACCCCCAAAGCGGAATTCAAACAAAAATACGACCACTACCAACAGCACTGGCGAGAATTAATCTAAACAGTCGCGCTGAATAAAATAAAAATGGGTCTGACCTTTTTTCCCCCTCTTAAGGTTAAGAGGGGTTAGGGGAGTTATAGTTCTGTGTTCTGAATGCATAACCCCCTCAAGTCCCCCTTATCTTAAGGGGGAAGTAAGCGGTCGCGGACAAAGCACCCTCTCCTCACCTCTCCCATCAAGGGAGAGGGATAAATTCAAGGTTCGACCAGCTCGAAGGATAACAAAAACCCATCTATAAAAGCATCCCCACAATCAGTAGCGCCACGATATTTACAATTTTTATCATCGGATTGATTGCCGGGCCGGCTGTGTCTTTATACGGATCACCAACCGTGTCGCCCGTGACCGCCGCTTGATGCGCGAGCGAACCTTTGCCGCCAAAATTTCCCGCCTCAATATATTTTTTCGCATTGTCCCACGCCCCGCCACCAGTGGTCATAGATACGGCCACAAACAACCCGGTTACGATCGAACCGACCAATAATCCACCCAACGCTTGTACCCCCAACAACCAGCCGACCAAAATCGGCGCAGCCACTGGCAATAACGCCGGAAAAATCATCTGCTTAATCGCGGCGCTGGTCACAATATCAACACAACGCGCGTAATCCGGTTTAGCCGTACCCTCCATAATGCCCACGATTTCTTTGAACTGCCGACGCACCTCATCCACCACTTTACCGGCCGCATGACCAACCGCTTCCATGGCCAGCGAACCAAACCAATATGGCAACAAACCGCCGATAAACAACCCCACCAACACGCGCGGATTATCAATATTAAACACAATACCACCACCCACGGCATGCGTGAAATCAGCAAACAAAGCCAGAGCGGCTAAGGCGGCGGATGCAATCGCATAACCTTTGGTAACGGCTTTGGTAGTGTTACCGACCGCGTCAAGCGGATCGGTTACATTGCGCACATCTTCTGATAACCCGGCCATCTCGGCAATACCGCCGGCATTATCGGTGATCGGCCCATACGCATCAATCGTCACAATAATTCCGGCGAGCGATAACATACTCATCGCGGCCACGGCCACGCCGTATAAACCAACTGCCCAATAAGCTACTAAAATTCCGGCGCCGATAATTACGACCGGCCAAATAGTGGCGCGCATACTCAACGCCAACCCGGCAATAATATTTGTGCCGTGCCCGGTCTCGGAGGCCTTGGCCAAGCGTTGCACCGGCGCGAATCGGGTCGCGGTGTAATACTCGGTAACAAAAACCATCAAACCGGTAACCACCAAACCAACCAGCGCGGCCACAAACATTTTATTCACATCAATCGCGCCACTCGCGGCAAAAAACGCGTTGGTCACGAGATAAAATCCAACCGCGGCCAAAATACCAGCGGCGAATAATCCTTTATACAACGCGCCCATGATATCATTCTTTTTTCCCAAGCGTACAAAAAACGTACCGATGATAGTGGTAACGATAGCCAATCCGCCCAACACCAGCGGATACAAAATCGCCGCCTGAAATGACGGATAAACTAAACTGCCCAACAACATCGTCGCCACTGCCGTTACCACATATGTTTCAAACAAATCCGCCGCCATGCCCGCGCAATCGCCCACATTGTCGCCCACATTGTCCGCAATCACGGCCGGGTTACGCGGATCATCTTCGGGAATACCTTGCTCAACTTTACCCACCAAGTCCGCCCCCACATCGGCCGCTTTAGTGTAGATACCACCGCCCAACCGCGCAAACACGGAAATAAGCGAGCCACCAAATCCTAGTCCGATCAACGCATGCAAATCACGCGTCAACGCATAAAATCCCGCCACGCCGAGAAGGGCCAAACCAACCACGAGCAATCCCGTAACCGTGCCACCTTGCACCGCCACCGCGAGCGCCGATTTCAATCCGTGCTTAGCCGCTTCGGCCGTGCGCACATTAGCCCGCACCGACACCATCATGCCAATATAACCAGTGAGTCCTGAAAAAATCGCGCCGACCGCAAAACCAGCGGCCACGAGCCAGCCCAGGGTGGGCAAAAACCCAATCAACAAAAAAATAATCACACCAATCACGGCAATCGTTTTGTACTGACGCGCCAAATAGGCCATGGCGCCTTCTTGAATTGCCAAAGCAATGCCGATCATTTTACCTTCGCCCGCCGGCAAGGCCACAATGCGTTTAGCCAACAGCAAACCCCAGACAATCGCCAGCACAGCCGACGCTAGGGAGAATATGAGAGGGAGAGACATAATGAGATAATTTTCAATTTCCAATGATCAATTTTCAATGGATGCCGACTCTTAGCCCTTCAAACATTGGTAATTGATAATTGATTGAAAATTGTAAATTGATAATTGAAAATTTATTCTTTACTTTCCTCTTCCGGTTTTACTTCTTCCTTTTTTTCCGGTTCAGCGGTGGCTTCTACCACCGGCACTTCTCCAGCCACATCTGGCGCCGCTTTGACAACCGGTTTCCCGGCCGAAACAATATTGATCTGCCAGCCGGTCAGTTTGGCAGCCAGACGCACATTCTGACCCGAGCGACCGATCGCCAACGATAATTGATCCTCGGCCACAGTCACGCTGGCATTCTTAGTGGCTTCATCAATATCAACTCGCACTACTTTGGCAGGCGCCAAAGCGTTCTGAATAAACATAGCTGTATTTTCTTCCCATTTAATTACATCAATTTTTTCGCCGCCCAATTCCGCGATCACGGTTTGCACCCGCGAACCACGTTGACCAATACAGGCTCCGATGGGATCAATATTTTCTTCATGTGATTCAACCGCAATCTTGGCTCGTGCACCCGGCTCGCGCGCTACCGCTTTAATTTCCACGGTGTTATTTTCCACCTCCGGCACTTCCACCGCAAACAATGCCCGCACCATCGCCGGATGCGAGCGTGATAAAATAATCTCCGGACCTTTGCCGGTTTTGTTCACCGCGACCACATAAAATTTCAAGCGCTGACCCGTGCGATAGCGTTCAGTGGGTATCTGCTCTGGCGGCGGCATGATCCCCGAAGTGTTGGCAATATCTACAATCACCATGCGGCCTTCCACGCGCTGGATACTGCCGTTTTGCAAAGTGCCGGCTTTATCCTCCCATTCTTCAAATAACGAGTTGCGCTCGGCTTCACGCAGACGCTGTATGATCACTTGTTTGGCGGTCTGCGCGGCCATGCGACCAAACTCGCCCGGCACGGACAATTCTTCGCGCAACTCTTCATCAATCACGGCGTCTGCCTTGCGTCCCTTCGCATCAGTCAAAGAAATCATGGATTTAGGGTTAAACCGCGGCTCATCGTCTTCCATAGAGTCCTTGCCCTCGGCAGCTTTAATGAAAGATGGCGACCATGGTTCACCTGTTTCTTGAGCAACGGCTTCCGCCGCCGCCCGTTCGGCTTGCTCTTGTTCCCAAGTCGCTTTTAATTCATCCTCAACCACGGTCTTAACATCAAACACGCGCAAAGCGCCCGTCTTCGGATCAAAGATGGTTTGAATGTTCTGCATTTTGGTACCGAAATCTTTACGATATGCCGCCGCCAACGCCGCTTCAATCGTTTTCAAGATTTCGGTCTCATCAATTTTTTTCTCTCGAGCAATTTGCTGAATCGCTCCTAAAATCGGATTGGACATATCTATCTAGCTTACTAGCTTATTAGCTTCCTAGCTTTTTAGCTTTTAAAAAAGCGCCAAGTTTTTACCTTGGAGCTTACTATCAAGCAGTATAGCAGATTGCCAAGTGGCGTCAAGAGCATAAAAATTATGGGTGACCCGACTGTTCGAGCCACCCATGTATCAATCATCCACATCCTAGCGGATTATAAAAAAAGTAAAGCGGTTGATTTTATTTCGCCAGCTCTGTACAATCTCCCTGCATCGTAATTCATCGGCCGGATCATCCGGGCGCATGGTATTACGAACGCATGAGGTAATCATGACCACTGCCACAAGAATCATCAAGGTTGGTCCAGAAACGTTTATCTGGAGCGAGTGGCGCAAAGCGATCCTGTATTTACTGTTCAATGAGTGGAGCTGTTGCGCGAATCGTACTTGTCGCACCATCCAATTCCTCTTCGCCGACAAATCGGCCGAGATGGCGCTTTATCTCGAAGGCGAATCGCCACACCCCACTTCGGGAAAGTGTGAGCTCGGTCTGCACAACGCGCAACGGTTTGGTTCCTTCCCGACCGGTCCGGAGAACGCGATTGGACGATGTACCGTTCGGACCAATCGCCGCGCGATTGTTACCGACGCCCTGGCAAGATTCGCGAAGGGCAATTATCAACACCTCGTATTGGATTTCGGCCATGCTGACGGAACGCTCCTGTCTCTGCGCAAGACCAAACAGCGCGGAGGCCTCGAAATCGCCGTGGGATCAAAGGGGGCAAAGCGCTAGCCCGATCCACCACCCTGCCGCACACGCGAACACGAACCGTGCGGCAGGGCTTCTTTTTTTTTCAAAATAAACATGGGTGACCAGACTGCTCGAGTCACCAGCATACCAATCATCGCCATTACAATTTACCACAAATAAAAATCCGAGAGATATTCACTCTGAATACCTCTCGGTCGCGACAATAGGATGGCGTTCTACCTCCTACCTATGCCGAACCTGCTCCTGGTAGTGTCGCGAGCAGTACCCGTTGAACCGCGTTCCGTATCCGGGATGGCAATTCCATGGACACACAACACGATCACACGAAGTGTTGCAGCCGTGCGGGTTGTAACCGCCGCCGCATACCTGCATCGTTCCGCCACACTGTCGGCAATGTTGCGGACTACCACTGTCTCGAGCGTCTATGATGTTGTTTGCCATGACCTTTTGTCTCCTCTGGTGATGACCCACTTCTACCGCACTTCTACATGGAATTTCCTAATCCTTGTCCTCCTGCCCCGTCCACGGCGTGTAGCCGGTTGTGTACTCCATGGTGGACGTCGAATCGCCACACTGACGATGATCCACGATGCACCGCTGTTCGTGCGCATCGTACACGCACTCCGGCGGCACCATCGTTGGTTGACGCTCCATAAAATGGAGAAGAAACGGCTTCTGCTGATTGTGCGACATGGCTGACCTCCAGGCTGATTGGTAATGATTCATACTACTCGTGCCCACTACCACGGCATCGCTTACAGTCGACGCGTTGGGTAAATCCACCACGCAGATATTCGACTTCAGGATCAACCCCAACACCACCACATCGTCGGCAGGCCACCTTGTCGCACCCATCCTTTTTACACTTCTTCTTTTCACCACTCGAAGAAAGGATGCTTTTAGCTACAGTTCCTCCCGCCAGGATAATAAGCGCTTCGAGAATCATGGGAACACCTCCACCTTTATTTAGTGAGAACATCGACAAGCGCCGCCGTCATTGGCAGACCCGTCAATTCCTCAAGCCACAGCCATTGTCCGTTGGGATTGATTTCGAGAAACACCCAATCACCTGATGGCGTCACCACAAAATCCATTGCGCCGAATGACAATCCGTACCGAGCAACCATGGTTCGACATTTTGTATCCATGTCCGCAGGCAAATCAATGGGTGTATGTGGCGTTCGCGCAAAATCGTAATGCCGCCAATCAACCCGCGTCTGCTCATTCGCCTGTGAATCAATGCGCACCGCAAACACATGATCGCCGATCACCGTCACTCGCACCTCATACGCCTTCTCAACATATTGCTGAAAGAGATGTGGCGCATAACGAACAGTTTCCGCAATCGCTTCGACATCACGCCCTTCAAGCAACGTCGTATAGATCGCCTGATCAACGGGAAGTGTTGTCGGTCCCCGTCCGGCAATTTTCACGATGACGCGTCCGCCGTGCGCTCGGTGAAATGCGAGAAATGCAGCCGGGTCGTTGGTGAACAGTGTTTTCGGTACGTTGAATCCGAGTTGGCGCGCGAAATGAAGTTGCTGCGCCTTATACTTCGAGGCCTGTAACGCATCCGGATGACTCACCCAGATAATCCCGTCGAGACAGCGATACATCGCCTGTAGAACATAATTGCACTCATCCCGAACGAATTGTTGTGCGCCAATATCCATCACTTCAGGATGAACTTCCGCATCCGATGGACGCCGATACCAACACGATCGAACATCACTGGGCAAAAGCATCCGTCCGTGATACCGCAACTCCCATGTGTCATCATGCCACACCAGCAAAATCTCTTGCGAAAAATCTTCCGTGTTCAATCGAAACACCGGGACTTGTCGCTCGTTAAGCGTACGAACAACATGACTCGCGTGTTCATCGTGCCGATTGGTTACCATCAGTACCGTATCGCGCAGACCCATATATCTCCTCCCGACTATTTTTCAAATAGCGATCAATTTTGACCAAAATGAATTTTCCAGCCAATGACTACTTTGTATCAAGAACAAAATAATCATTGAATAAAAATCCATTGAGATAACGACGGACTCTCAAAAAAATTATACCTTAAAACTAACTATTACCTGCTGTTTCCCATGCAAAATCAAATAAAATCTTCATCACACCAACAATCGGACTGTTTTTAATTACTACTCCGATAACACGCTCGCTCGTCCACAAAAAAGCGACCTCTTCTCCATAAATATAAATCGAGCACGGTAATTTTGTGGCTAAATCAGCTGATAATAATCTAGTTTCGCGATTGAACTTTTTGTCTCCTTCGCGTAGCTGGCGTGCATATTTATTATCGGGATGTAATACATGCGCTGACAGTCCTTGAACCAGCCGATGAGGAACATAATAATCATCGTCATAACCTAATTTTGAAGCCGTACGAAAATAATCATATGTTTCCAAAAAACACACCACTGTTCCGCGCGGAGCATTTAGTGTCCGATCAGCAATCTGATAAAAAGCATCCTCGCCACGAAAAAATAAAACATCTCCCATCGACGCTGGTTTAATACCAGCGCCCGCGTTCAGCGCCGCCAAAACAGGAATTAGATTTTCTATTTTCCATCGGTAGCGAGTAGCTTGATCTTGATGATCTTGCGCTAATCGTTGCAAATGATCCAACGGAGCTGGAGAAATACATCGAACTTTACCAACCATCTCTTGTTCAACCAAGCCATGCTCTGTCAGATTTTTAACCGCGCCATATGCATTGACGCGATTAACCCCCGCCACTTTGGCGACTTCGCTAATTTTATTTGAGCCAATGCTCAATAACGCTAAATAACATTTAATTTCATTCTTTGAGAGTCCTAATTTTTCAAGGAGCGCGATAGTACTTCGGTTGTGAATCATATCCTCTATCATAAGTATGCGTCTAGCCAATAAAATTGTCAAAAATTCTACTACAGATTATTAATTAAAAACATTTTATCCTTATAGAATATAGCTAATACTGTATTACTATATGTAGTATACACCGCTACAACAAAAAAACAACTGCCTCTGCAATTGTCTGTCATTTGTCCTAAAAAGCTAAGAAGCTAATCAGCTATACCAGCACATCCTCAATATGTCGATCAATCGCCCACGCCCCGCGATCCATAATGACCGTCACGACGTCGAGGCGAACATTGTTCCAATCCAATCGCTCCCGCAGGACATACGCGCGCATGGCCGAACGCAAACGATCTAATTTGGTTTTTGTTACGGCTTCTTCAGCCAAGCCGTAGCACGCACTACGCCGCGCTTTGACTTCCACAAACACGATTTGCTTATTTAAGCGCGCCACAATATCCAACTCACCATTGCCGATGCGCACATTTTGCTCCAGAATTTTAAAACCGCGCTGGCTAAGCCATTGCGCGGCAATCTGTTCAGCTTCACCACCTGTCCGTTGTGTCGGCGAACCGTGAGAGAGATCCATAAAGCAAATGAAAAGTGTAAAACGAAAAATGTAAAACAACAATTCAAAATTCAAAAGCCACTACTTTTACTTTTGCACTATGTTTTTTAGCTTTTCGCTTTTAATTTTAAGCTTGAACCGTAAAAATAAATCCGTAGTGGTATGGTCCCGGGGTGAATTCTCCCGCTAACACAAACCCGGCTTCTTGCGCCAAGCGCACCGCGTCTTCTTTGCTCACCCGCTTGTCCGGCGCGGGGCCGAACGGCGCGGCTTCTTTTTTCCAGTCAACCAATAATAATTTTCCGATCGGTTTGAGCAGACGTTTCGCCTCGACAAACATTTTGCCCGGCTGGTTAGATTGATGAATCGTGGAAATTAAATACGCACAGTCAAGTGAGTGCTCAAGAATTTTTGTGGCGCCGATAATTTCCAAATTCGACCACACCGGCACAACATTTGCCAATCCTTCGAGCCGCGCTTTGGAATCAACACTCTCCAACACCGATTTTTGAATATCAACGGCATACACCCTACCGTCTTTCCCCACCATCTTCCCTGATTGCAAAACAAAAAATCCGGCCGCGCCGCAACCCAAATCCGCCACACTCATCCCTTCACCCACGCCCACGGTTTCCATGAGCTGTTGCGGATGCAATAATGTATTTCCGGATGCGATGTTGGACATACTTCAATTGCTCAACTGTTCAACTGTTCAACTGTTCCATTGGTACTAACAATTGAACAATAAGCGAGTTTACGAGCGGAACAATTTAACAATTGTATTATACCATAGTCAAATATATACCAACAAGCACACTTAATCATACAAAATTTTAATAGGATCAAACGACCGGCGATGAAGGGAACAGATCCCGTATTTTTTTAGGGCGGTTTGATGCGCGGCCGTACCGTAGCCGACATGGCGGGCGAAACCGTAGCGCGGAAATTTTTTATGATAGCGCGTCATCAGGCGATCACGCGTAACTTTGGCAATAATCGAAGCGCAGGCGATCAAAAATACTTCGCGATCGCCACGGATGATGGCTCGCGATGGAAACGGAAATTGCTTAACCGGACGACCATCAATCAACACCAGCGATGGCTTTAATGTTAGCGCGCTCGCCGCCTGGCGCAGTGCCCAATGATTCGCCTGACCAACACCCACCACATCAATCCGTTTCACTGTGGCCTTAACTACTGACCAGCCGCTGACAAATTTCAAAATCTGCGGAAACAATATTTCCCGTTGCGCCCGTGATAATAATTTTGAATCGCGCACGGATCGTAAAAGCTTCGCATCCAATTCTGACCAACGAGATTGTTCCACCACCACCCCGGCCGCCACCAACGGCCCAGCCCACGCCCCGCGCCCCACCTCATCAACCGCCGCGATCGCCGCGTGTCCTTGCGCAAAAAGTTGTGTTTCAAATAATCCAGTCGGCATGAATTTAGAGTAGCATTTTCACTTACAGCCCGCTATACTAAACAAAATAAACAGCTCCCCCGTTGACCGAGATGCCGCGGGGGGAGTTTTTTTGGAAACGATCTGGTCTAGGTAGAGAGCTCGCTGACCGAGTCGCCGGTAAGCATGCGCTTGATGCCCTGGGCGATGAACGGACCAAGATCGATTGGGTCTGCAATGTGCAGACAGCGCCGAGCCGCTTCACTCAATGGAATCGTGTTGCTAACGAACAGACAGCTCACAGCCGAGAGACGGATTCGTTCCAACGCTTCGCCCGACAGCACCGGATGCACACAACACGCGTACACGGCCTCCGCTCCCTCTTCCAGGATGCGCTGGGCGGCGCCGGTGATTGTGCCGGCAGTATCAATGATGTCATCTACCAAGAGCACCGTACACCCCTTCACATCACCGATTACCGCTCCGGCTTTGGATGTATTGGGTTGCGGTCGATCTTTATCCACGATAATGTACCGCGTCTTGAGGGCGCGGGCGTAGGCGCGCGCCCGAGCCGTACCGCCCGGATCGGGTGAGCCAACGATCAGCTTACCTTCATCGTGAGCCACGAGCATTTTCACCGCGCTGTGATGATTATCACGAACACACCCTTGAATCATCACCTTACGAGGTAGCAACTGATCACAGGGAATATGAAAAAATCCCACGAGCTGATCCGAATGCGGCTCCACCACCATAACATGATGAGCCCCTTGCGTTTCGAGACGATCAGCCATCACCCGCGCGGACACGGGCGCGCGTACCCCCATCCGGTGCCGATCTTGACGACCATACCCGTAGTACGGAATCACCACGCAGATTTCCGTGGCCGACGCGCGACGGGCGGCATCAATCATAAATTCGAGCTCGGCCAGGGCGGCATTCGGATGCGGACCGCAGGTGGACTGCACGAGCACCACCGAATAACGACGGACGCTCTCCTGAAATTCAACCCTGGTTTCAGCATCGCTAAACCGACTGATTGCCACCTGGCCCAGTGGCTGTCCCAATTCGCGCGCGATCGATTCGGCGAGCGAACGATTAGCATTGCCGGAAAAAATCTTGAACTGTGCTGTCATGTTCTTTTCCTCCATTTCGAGTTGTCAAAGAAAATTTCCCTCCCCGTCAGATGATAAAAATTTTATCATCTCGCGGAGAGATAACCCAGTAGTAGAGCCCAAATACTGGGATGAAAAAATATACGCTTAACTCACGATACACCGACTGCACTCCGTTTCGTCTTTTGTTGTATTTAATTAAACGCCTGTGGCATGGCTCACTACGGATTATTTATCTATTTATTCATTATTGAAAAATAAAAAATCTCGGCATTATGCCGAGATTTTTTGTATGATGCGTTCCAACGCGACCACCGTGCCGGCTGTCCGCATTGATACCTGCAAATCCTCTTTCTTTTTCCACACGGCGGCAAAGGCATCAGCCATTATTTTTTGCAAACGCTCATTCACTTGTGCCTCCGTCCAATGTTCGCCTTTTTTATTTTGCTCCCACTCAAAATATGACACCGTCACACCACCAGCGTTTGCTAACGCATCCGGCACCACGATCACGCCCTTATCATGTAAAACTTTATCCGCCTCTTTTGTGGTTGGGCCATTGGCTAATTCCAACACAACCTTAGCTTGTACTGACGGCGCTGTTTCTGTGTTCAAAACACCCTCTAAAGCGGCTACTACGAGTACATCAACCGGCAAGCCCAGCAATTCTTCATTAGAAATGAGTGCGTAGTTTTCGCAATCACACACCGAGCCGATACAATAGCAACCGGAAATTTTTCCTTGCGCCTCTTTTTGTTTCATTACGTTCGCGGGATCCATGCCGAGCAAACGCTTATCATAAATCGCGCCGCGCGAATCAGACAAGGCGACAATTTTGTAACCGACCGCATGCGCTAGCCGAGCAAAAAAATAGCCCACATTGCCAAACCCTTGCACCGCGATCGTCATGTCTGCTGCTTTTTTCCCAAGTTTGGCGCGCAATGCTTCCAAAACTATCAACCCGCCACGACCAGTCGCCTCCGTGCGCCCGGCACTGCCGCCATCTTCGATAGTTTTTCCAGTTACCACCGCCGCGCAATCAGCCCGACCCGACACTGCGCAATATTCTTGTTTAAACCAACTCATCACTTGCGGATTAGTGTTCACATCCGGCGCGGGAATATCAGTGTCCGGCCCGACAAACGGCGCGATCGCGCGCGCGTAACTTTTTGTCAATCGTTCGAGCTCGCTCGCTGATAATATTTTCGGATCAACTTTCACGCCGCCTTTGCCGCCACCTAACGGAATGCCAACCACGGCGCATTTAATCGCCATCAACAACGCCAATCCTTTCACTTCGTCGAGATCAACTTGCTCATGATAGCGAATCCCGCCTTTATAAGGTCCACGCGTAGACGAATACTGCACGCGAAATCCTTCAAAAACTTTCAGCCCGCCGGAATCCATCCGCACCGGCACCGCCACCTGAATCACCCGCTCCGGCTGTTGCAACCGCGTCAGCGTTTCCGCGCCATCTTGCAAAAACTCAGCCGCATCGTTGATTTGTTGTAACGCTTCTTGAAAAAGGGACATAAATAACAATACTCATAGATTTGTCAATAAAATAAGATTTTTATTTCGCCTAACGTTTCTGGGTATGCGATGTTTGACGCTGGTACAATTTTAGCACGCAGTGCTACACCAGCGCCAAATATGGGCGTAGCGACCGCAGGGAGCGGAGCCGCAAAGTGCGTGTTGTACGATGTTGCGCTGACTTTTATTCCGTGATGAGACGAAAATTATTACATTCTTTTCCAGAGTATTCCCTAAACCCTGAACCGCCCTCGGATATTTCTGTTGCAGTGGAAAGAAAATAATTTTTGCCTTGTACATGGGAATCAAAGTAGTAGCACTGTTCCTGCGACCACTGTTTTGCATCGCTAGAAGTTAATAATTTCATAAATCCTTCTCCGCTTCCGGCACCATTTTGGTCAACGATGGTGAGGAACAAGTAGCGCTGCGGTGTTTTGGAGCCGCCGTCTGTCCAAATTGCATACGGATTATTTTTATCTGTGGTATTTGAATCACGGATTGTGAGGATTTTCTTCCATTTTCCCGTAGTGCTGTCGGCGGCGATAATGCCGGCAAAGCTTGCATTGAAACCAGCAGGCAAAGCCTCTAAATAGACATTCAATGATGGTCTTCGGACGAGTGCCACAAAAATATCTCCGAGAAGAGCGTAGTGATCTATTTGTGATTCATGTATATCTGTCGGCAGTGGAAAAGAGGGCTTTTTAGTTGGAACCAAGTCTTCTCCCGAAGTAAGTTCCTTTTTAATTTTTGCTAAGATATCATTTTTCGATTCTGGTGTGGTTGGTGTTTTTGTGGCGCTCGGGGTAGTTTGCGTGGTCTCTTGAGTAGCTTTTTGGCCGGATTGCAAGCTTTGCCACCAATATACTCCGCCGCCGACAACAACGGCGGCTATAATCACAATTAAAACGGTTGTCCAAACTTTATTGTTTTCCATAGTGCTTGGGGGATTATGAAATTATTAACATTATAAAAGTCAGCGCAATTTCGTACAACGTCCGCGTGTATGCGATGTTTGCCACTGGTATAATGTGCCGAAGGCTTACCAGTGGCAAATATGGGTGAACGAACGTAGCGAAGTGAGTAAACCGCATACACGCTGTTATATGATGTACATTTTTTCCTTTGATTCCGCGGAGCGGGATCGTTTTTTATAGGAATAAGAATTTGATTTTTTCGTCGTTTTGGCGAGCAAAAGAGGGGAATTAAAGGGGTGAAATTTGCGAGCCAAAACATCTTTTTATAAACGGCTTCTGGAAACTTTTGTAGAATATACCGCCATCGGAAGAGTCACAAAGTACGATGACTCTTAGGCTATTTTTCCTCGAAATTATATCTCGTTTTGACGAGTCCTCTTAAATCAACTTCCAGTGCTGGATAAATAATTTCCAGGAATAATTTTTTAGCCTTAACGCCGCCGCGTACCTTATTCCATTCTTCAATCACTTTTTTTAATTTATTTTCACCAAATTGTTCTTTGATATAGATCCAAAAACACTCTCCAGATTTATAATAACTCGATGGATTCCGTGGACTAAAAAAATCAGAACTAGGGTACCCAGCAATGCTGAAGTCCGAAAAAGGCACAAAAGTGCCATTTATAGGTGTCCAGCCACTTTCATTACAGGTAAATCCCCATTTGTTATGGTCGCTACCATATTTTGCGTAATGTTCCACATAGTCTGCCAAGCCCTCTTCCCATGCTGTTGTACCTGCTAAAGGGTAAGATCCTTTCAAAAATAAATGAGTCAATTCATGCGAATTACCTTGGGTCAAATTAGTGACATCTTGAGGTGTGATAGGCAAAGAATGTAAATTTACAATTGTATTGCTATCTGAATAAGAACGAGGATTACTTTGATCGTTTAAAACCGAGACGATGATTTTTTCAGCAAAGGCTGGTTCAAAGCCAAAATAGTTTTTAACAAAATCATAAGAGTTCTGATTCAAAAGAATGTATTGAGAAATATATTGATTTTTTAAATCGTCAGACAGAAACAAATTTACATCAAAATAATAAGTAAAATTCCCACTTTGTATCTTATATGATCTTTTTTCATTATAAGTTACCAGTTCTTCCGAAAAGTTGTTTTGAATAGGAATAACAGGTGGTGCTGGTGAGGGCGTGGGCGGTGGTATTGGAAGAGGTGTAACTACTTTTTTGGAAATATTTACGGTCTTGGAGACCTGCACTTTATTCCTAGACTCACCTCCAATGCTAAGAAAACTACGAACCGTATAATAATACTTTGTATTTGGCTGAACGTAAGAATCAACGAACGAACTCACGTTTGGATCATCTAATTGTACAATTATTTCACCTAAAAATTTCTTAGCATTTGAGCGATAAATTCGATATCCATCAACAAAACGAATTGGACGTTTCCATGTTATTAAGAGCGAACTCTCTATTTGCTGAACGCGGATATTCCGAGGTGGTGAGCTTACCAAAAGTTTACTCGATGAGGCGTAACTTAAAGAAGTACCACTGAATAGTACAACGAGTAGGGAAATGATAAGAAAATTGTGTGTCATAGGTGGGTTTTCTTTATTATACTCGGATACATGTTTTATTGAAGTTAAAAAATTTGTTTTCGATCCCGCTTTGTCGGGGAGAAAACACATTATTTCCCCTTATCAAATAAAGAAAAAATCAAATTCGTTTCCTCGTAAAAAAGCTGATCGCAGATCAAAAGGAAAAAATGTATTTCATATAACTACTGATAACCTAACTTGTGGTGTTTTGGGCTTAAATATAGTATAATTTGATCATAAACTTTTGTCCATAAGAGGATATGAATGAAAGTCAACCCTATCCAAGTCAGGATCCAATGGTTAAATTGCGGCAGGAGATGCGGTTGCGTAAATAACAATGGAGCAATTGAGCAATCGAACAATTATTTTCTTATGACCAATCCGTCAACGCCCCGCGTTTGCCGTCTTTGATTAACAAGTATTGATACGCGGAGATAGCGGCTTTAGCACCTTCGCCCGAAGAAATCGGGATTTGTTTCCACGAAATATCAGTGCAATCACCAGCCGCGAACACGCCCGGGGTGGAGGTGGCGCAGTTGCGATCAATTATGATTTCCTGACGCTCGTTCAAGTTTACAAATCCGGCCAGCCAACTTGTCTTTGCCTGATAACCAATGTTAACAAACAGAGCGGACACGGGCAAATTAATTTCTTGATCAGATGTTTTTACGCGCACAAATTCAAGTCGTCCACTGCCAGCTAGGCCACTCACCACCGCGTTCAATAAGAACGACACGTTCGGCCGCGCGCGTACTTGTTCGGCCAAGACCTCCTCACCACGAAATTCATCACGCCGATGGATGAGCGTAACATGTTCCGCGACGTCTGATAACAATAGCGCTGACTGCAAGGCCGCACTGCCACCACCCACCACTGCCACCGGTTGCGCTTTAACCTGATCGAGCCAATCGATCGGGGAGGTATAAATGCCCTTACCCCAAAATTGTTCTTCACTGGCCACTTCCAAACCGCGTGGCGTTAAACCGAATGCCAAAATAACCGTACGAGCGCGATACTCGCCGTCAATGCCGCGCGCCACAAACCCGCCGTCGTCACGCGCGCACGAGCTGATTTCGTCATACACAAACTGCGCCCCGAATTTGGCCGCCTGCAATTTGAATTTACGCGCTAAATCCGGGCCAGTCGAAAATTCCACGCCCGGATAGTTTTCAATTTTATCCGTCGTGGCCAACTGCCCGCCCAAGTCCTTCATCACGACCAAGGTGGCTAGGTTGCGCCGAGCGGCAAAAATAGCCGCGGACAACGCCGCGGCCCCACCACCGATGATTAAAATATCAACTGTAGTATCCATAAACTAATACCGTCATTCCCGCGAAAACGGGAAGCCAGATCAACCACTGGATAAATTCCAAATTACCCGCTTCGACTCGTCGAAGACGAGGCGAGCAAGCACCAAATTACAAACAAATTACAAATTCTAATAACCAAAATTCAAAACGGGTTTGGGTATTTGGATTTAGTATTTAGGCATTGTTTGTAATTTGGAATTTGTGGTTTGGAATTTATTTTTAGTGAATCCTGCTAAACCAACCGATCCAGCGCTTCCGCTAATTTATCTTTTGATTGTGAGCCAACCAAGCGGGTCTGCTCTTGACCACCTTTGTAAAATACGAACGTCGGAATGCTCATCACGCCGTGCTTAGACGAAATTTCAGTTTGCTGATCAATATTGAGCTTCACTACACTCGCGCGCGCGTCATACGTCTTGGCCAATTCCTCCACCACCGGCTCCATCGCCCGACACGGCCCGCACCAATCCGCGTAAAAATCAATCATCACCGGCAAGGCACTCTTTACTACCTCCTGCTCAAAATTTTCTTTAGTTACTTGGAGCATATTTGGAAATTTATAAATTGGCAATTTGGAAATTTATTTTCTACTTCCCCAACGTCGCCGTGCCCGCTTCCCATTCCACCGGGCATTTCTCACCGGTTTGCACTGCCGCGAGCACACGCAAAGTTTCTTTGACACTCCTGCCTACATTCATATCAGACACCACTTGATAGCGCAAGACGCCTTCCGGATCAATAATGAATGTACCGCGCATGGCCACACCTTTGCCGTTCAATACGCCGTACGCCTCACTGACTTCGTGCGTTTGATCCGCCAGCATGGGGTAGGGAACAGCGCCGAGCGAATTTTCACTCCACGCTTTATGCGCGTGAACACTGTCGGTCGAGCAGGTAAGTACTTGCGCGTTCAATTTGGCAAATTCTGTGATGTGCTGGGCAAATCCCTTGATCTCGGTCGGACACACAAACGTAAAATCAAGCGGATAAAAAAACAGCACAACCCACTTACCGGAAAAATCATTCAAAGAAACTTTCTTGAACTGCCCCTCCGCATACGCCTCCAGCGAAAAGCGGGGGACACGCTTACCAACTTTAATTTCGGTTGGCTCACCGCCACCGCAACACCCACCGGAAGATGATTCTGATTTGCACATAGGAATAGCTTTTTAGCTGATTAGCTTACTAGCTTGTTAGCTTTCTAGAAAAAACAATTATGTCATTCCCGTGAAAACGGGAATCCAGTTAATCTGGATCCCAAATCGAGTTTGGGATGACAAAAGGGGAAACCAACTACCCCAACAACGCTTTCGCCGCTCGCATCACCGCCTCGTAGCGTGCACTCGCCGCCGGCCAATTCAGATTTTTGAAATAGTCCTGAATATATTTTGCCCGATCCGCGCCGTAATCAATAAAATACGCGTGCTCATAAACATCCAGCACGATAATCGGCAAAACGCCCCACACGCCGCCCTGATTATGCATATCCGCGTTGTAGTTATGCAACCGGCCATCTTTCGTGTCAAAGCCGAGCACCACCCAACCGCGCGCCGACATACCACAAGCGGTAAAATCCGCCACCCACACTTCAAAACTGCCAAACTCCTGCGCCAGCGCATCCACCAACCCACCGCTCGATTGCCCATCGCCACCCAGCACGTCAAAATAAAATTCATGCAGATACACGCCATTAGCCGCAAATGTTTCTTCCAGTTTCAATTCGCGCCAATCAGAATGAGTGCCGTTTCCTTCCGGCTTCGTAGTTTTCAACCGCTCTTCAATTTCATTTTTCTTCTTGACATAACCCTGATATAGCTTGTCATAATGCACATCTAATGTTTTCTGCGAAATACCGGTAAGCGCATCTTTGGCAAACGGCAGAGGACGAGAATTATACATAGGAATAGCTTTTTAGCTGATTAGCTTACTAGCTTGTTAGCTTTCTAGAAAAAACAATTATGTCATTCCCGTGAAAACGGGAATCCAGACCCCACCAGCTTAATAATTTCCAATACCCAATTCCCAATTTCCAACAAAATGTCCCATGCTTAATGCCAAATTTCATTGGAAATTGGATATTGGTAATTGGAAATTAAACCCGTGGGTTAATCTGGATCCCAAATCGAGTTTGGGATGACAAACTAAAACGGCAACGACAGATTAATTGCCGCCGCGGTCTGTTTTTTTGGCGAAAAATCAATCGCAAATTCACATTTCTCTCCTTTCATATTTTTGAAATACAACTTACCGTGTTCGCGCCCGTAAT
>CAZBFB010000008.1:0-8253 GCA_964491085.1 uncultured Gammaproteobacteria bacterium
GCGGTTGTGGCCGTGGGATTTTTGTTGTGGTCTTTGTTTCGCGGGCCGACTGTGCCCGCCCCGACTCAACCCGGTGTGCCGGTCACTCGGGCGCCAATCGGGACTTTACCGCCCAGCGGTGAGCGGGTGATTGTGCCGCCAGTGACCACTCGAGGTGTACCAGTACCGCCAGCACCAACTGGCCCCGGCGCTTCGGCTGTGGCTAGCGGCGGCGCCACGCTCGTTACGGTGTTGAGCGAAGATGAGGCCTTTCGGCCGATTATTAGCGCCGGCGGCGCCGTGCGTTATTACGCGCCGCGCGATGGAAAATTTTATGAGGTTAAGACAGACAAAACCAAGCGCGAGCTGACGCCGGCCTTGTTTCCCAAAGCCGAGCAGATAATTTGGGATGGAGCTGGCGACTCGGCCGTGATTACCTTTCCCGACGGGGCTAAAGTATTTTATGATTTTAGCGCTAAACGTCAGATTTCTTTGCCCGCTCCGTGGCATGATTTTTCTTTCTCGCCAGACGGATCGCAATTGGTATTTAAGACCGACCACCCTAATCCGGACAAGCGTTGGCTGATAGCGGCCGCGCCAGACGGATCGCAAGTACGAGCGATTGAGCCGCTTGGCGCCAATGGCGATCATGTTACGCCATTATGGTCACCGACCAATGAAGTAGCCGCTTTGTTCACTAAGCCGGTGACGTTTAATCGCCAAGAGGTTTATTTTTTAGGATTCAATCGTGAGAATTATAAGACCATGCTGGTGGAAGGCGCTGGATTCAGACCCACTTGGTCACCACGGGGCGATCGTTTGCTTTATAGTATTTATCCCAATGATGATTTATTGAAACCACAGTTATGGATTGCGGATGCGCGCGGTGAAGATATTGGTAAAAATCGTACTTATCTGCGAGTCGAGACCTGGGCAGACAAGTGTGTGTTCGCGGGCGACGGGGTGAGTGTGTATTGCGCTGTGCCGCGCGGTTTGCCAGTTGGTTCTGGCCCGTATCCTGTCTTGGCCGCCGGCGTGCCCGATGATTTTTACAAAATTGATACCACGACCGGTATCCGCACATTACTAGCCGTGCCCTCGCCGCAACAAATCCGCGCCGAAACCATCTCGCTGGCGGTTGATCAATCATCGTTGGTATTTAGAGATGCGTTTACGGGGAAAGCGATGGAAATTAAACTCAAGTAAAGTAAGGACTAAGTAAATTAAGCTAGTAAGCTAACTGAAATCAAAAAATACCATTGGCTTAATTTACTTACTTCACTTAGTTTTTAATTTACTATTCTGATGCCGCGTTCGTTTACGGTTTTCATCATAGCGATAGGTTTTATAATCGTCGTGGCGGCGTTGTTCTCTGTTTGGCAAACTTTGCCTAAAGATAGAGTGTTGGTGGATGATACTCGAGTGGCGGCTTTACCTAAAGAACCAAGTATGGCGGTAACTGATCCGGTGCGCGGGCAGATAAATGCTCCGGTTACGATTGTGGAGTATTCCGATTTTGAATGTTCGCATTGTGCTGACGTGGAAAGCACTTTGCAATTTTTGTTGAAAAAGTATCCAGACAAAGTGCGCTTGGTGTGGAAAGATATGCCGGACACGGCCGTACATAGCCAGGCCTTGGGCGCGCATGTGGCGGCGCGTTGTGCGCAAGAGCAAGGTAAATTTTGGGAATATCATGATGTCATTTTCGCGCGTCAACTTGAGTTGGCGCCGGCTAATTATTCGTTGTGGGCAAAACAACTGGGACTCAACACCGCCACATTTAATTTGTGTTTCGCGCAACAGCGTGGTAAAAATTTAGTGCAGTCAGATCGAATTGAGGGTTTACAACTCGGCGTCAATGCTACGCCCTATTTTTTTATCGGCCGCGAACGTCTAAGCGGAGCAGTGCCGTTGGCAGATTTCGAAAAATTGCTTAAGTAGTATGAAACTTATTGTTTTGGTATTTTTTGCAATTTGGCTGGCACCGGCTGTGGCCGGAGCCGCTTCTGGTTGTTGTCGTGGCACCGGCTTGAGCAATATTGATCAATATCCTCGTATCACCACTGAAACATTATGCCGACAGTTGGGTGATGCGGAATGGGTGGAGGGCGGGCATTTGGAAAGTGATAGCTGTATAGACATGCCGGGCTGTTGTCGGAATCCTCGATCAGGGGCAGGCGCCAGCGGTGATGATATTGCTTTGAGAAGTATATCTAATAAACCGGCGTGTGAAAATGAAGGTGGTACTACCTGGATCAAAGGGGGAATTTTTGCCAACAATTTATGCAACGATTCTATTCAAGTAAGAACCGAATCACCAATCGGGCCAGCCAGCGGTCCTATTTATTTTGAACCACAAGTCAGTATTCCGGGATCAGAGTTTCAGGCCGGAGCCAAGATTTTATTGGTCGAAGGGCAGGGTAGCGAATCATATGCCACGGGTATTGGTAAGTACATTGCCTCGGCTTACACCTTTGTCGTCGGTGCGATTGGTTTTTTGGCGGTAATTATGGGCATAGTGGCGGGGTTTAGCTGGCTGACGGCGGCTGGTAATCCGGAAAAAATATCAGCCGCCCAAAGTATGTTGCTGAATGCGGTGGTGGGTGTGGTCTTGGCCTTATTATCCTACACAATTTTACAAATTATTAATCCGCGTTTGACGGAATTTCGTGGTTTTCCAGTACCGTATGTAGTACCCAAGGCAAGTGATGTAGAAGATTTTCCTACTTGCCGGGCCTTCGCCAACGATCCGGTGGCCGAGCGGTGCGATTTGAGTTTTTTGGAAGATATTGGTAATGGTTTATATTTGCAAAGAAACGCGGCCACGGCTTTACGCGCATTGTTGGCCGAATTTAGCGGGCAGACAGGGGTTAATCTTCAAGTTAATTCTACTTTTCGCAATTCACAGCGGCAGGCCTGTTTGCGTCAGACATTGCTGGGAGCTAACGGCCAACCAATTGCCAATCCGCCGTGTCAAAGCAATCATGAAAAAGCGCTGGCGGTGGACTTAAGTGTGTCTGCACTGACGATAGAACAGTTTAAGACATTACTTGATTTGGCGGAAAGTCATGATTTTAAAAATAATAATTGGAGTTCAAGTGATAGTATTCCCACTGATTGGAACACAAAAGATGAGCGCTGGCATTTTGATTATACTGGTACAGCCAATGTATCTAGCTTAACCGTACTTTGTCCGGGTAAGGCCGATCCGCCTTCCAATTGTCGCTAACTATTTGACACCCCCGTTCGGCGGGGGTATTTTTATCATATGAGATCTTCAATATTATTTTCTTGCGCCTCGTGCGATGCCCAGTTTCCTAAGTGGTCGGGGCGGTGTTTGCAGTGCGGGGCGTGGGGGACGCTGGCGGAAATTGTGCCGCCGGTAGCGCTCAATCACGGTTCTGTTGGATCAGAGCCGCGCCCGCCCGCGCCGTTTATGTCGTTGGATCAAGTATCGGCGCAAGCGGTGCCGCGTTTGGCCACGAATATCGCGGAGTTGGATCGTGTTTTCGGCGGTGGCATTGTGCCGGGTAGTTTGATTTTGTTAGGCGGTGAGCCGGGAATCGGAAAATCAACGCTGGTACTGCAAATTGTTGCCGCACTTTCCTTTCCTCCCTCTTCAGCAGAAGGGGGAGGTCAGGTGGGGGATAGAAATAAACATCCCCTCCCTAACCCTCCCCTTCACAAAGAAGAGGAGGGAAAGAATGCCGTATGTTTGTACGTATGTGGCGAAGAACGACCGGAACAAATTGTTGGTCGCGCGCAACGGCTGGGTGCGACATTGAAAAATTTGAATTTCGTTTCGGCTGGAGATATTTTGTCGGTGATCGCGACGGCGCGGCAAATAAAACCAGCGCTCATAATTATTGACTCGATTCAAACGGTATTTCATCCGGAAGTCGCCGGGGCCGCGGGTACCGTGCGCCAAGTGCAAGCAGTTACCAGCCAATTACTCGCCTTTAGCAAAGAAACCGGCACTACGGTTTTGTTGATCGGGCATGTTACCAAAGAAGGCGTGGTGGCCGGACCAAAAACACTCGAACATTTGGTGGATGTGGTGTTGTCTTTTGAAGGCGAGCGCACCGAGCCCCTGCGGTTGTTGCGTGGTATAAAAAATCGGTTTGGCGCGACGCACGAAGTGGGATTATTTGCCATGACCGAAACCGGATTGCACGAATTGCGTGATGCCACCTCATTAACGGCGACGAGTGAGCCGGCCAGCGGGGTGGCGCGTACCATGATCATGGAAGGTTCTCGGCCGATTCCGATCGAAGTGCAGGTGTTGGTGAGTCGCACGGTGTTTGGCTATCCTCAACGCCGCGCGGTTGGCTTTGATGCGAACCGTTTGCAATTATTATTGGCCGTGTTGGGCGAACATGCCGGATTGTCGTTGGCGCAATACGATGTGCATGTAAATGTGGTGGGCGGATTTTCCGTACGCGAGCCGGCGGCGGATTTGGCATTGTGTGCGGCTTTGATTTCGGCGCGAACCCAGAAAATTTTACCAGCCGATTTGGTGTTGATCGGCGAAGTCGGTTTGACGGGTGGTATTCGGCCAGTCCGCTCGCTGGAAATTCGTTTAGCAGAGGCGCGGCGTTGTGGTGGCACGCAATTCATTATTCCGCAAACAAAAAATGCCTCGACCCACGTCGGGGCACAGCTACTCAATCATGTGCGCGAGTTACAAAGTATCCTTGGTAATATGCTAAAAAAATAAATGAGTCCGCTCGAACTAGCGGACTCGGAGACGGGGTGTTTGTGGTGGGGTGTTACCCTCCACCACTGGGGTGGCGTCCGCGCGTGTTGCTGAAGCCCGACAGGTGTGTCAGGAACGGGTCCGCGTGAGCCCGTCCGCGGTAGAGATCGTGATCCGCGAGTTCCTGGACACGCTTGACCGCTTTTCCAACATTGATGAGTCGACTGGATCGTGTGTTCACGATCATTTCCGCCGGACGGGTTTCCCACCCATCCGGCCCTAGGGAGCCAACCATCACTTTACGGCCACTAACACGCCCCTGCTTTCGCATTGATACCCTCCGGTTAACTGCCTACACGCTTGTAGGGAGTTATATTTATTAGTATAGAGCGCTGGTAAAAAAAGTCAAGAAGGAAGAATACCGGCCGCGTTGAGTTGTTGTTGGTATCTGGCGCGTAATAATGGCATGGACATTAATGTCGGGTCTTTTTGCAATAATTGTTTACTGGCAACATGACAGCGACGCAACAGCGCTGTATCGCTAATGTCAGCAAACCGAAACTCTAACCAACCGGACTGATCCGTGCCGCTCAACTGACCGGGGCCGCGCCAGCGCAAGTCGGCTTCGGCCACTTCAAATCCGGTTTTAGCTTTGACTAACAGTTCGAGCCGCGCGCGCGATTCGTCACGCTCACTATCGCTAAACAAGAAACACCACGACTGGTGCGTGCTCCTACCCACTCGGCCGCGTAGTTGCCATAACTGTGCTAAGCCAAAGCGTTCGGCGCCTTCAATCAGCATGATGGTGGCATTGGGTACGTCCACCCCAACTTCCACGACCGATGTAGCCACCAGCATATTTATAGCGTCTGCTAGAAATTCTTGGCGGATTATTTCTTTTTGTTTTGTTGCCAGTTTGCTGTGGAGCAAGCCGAGCTTGAATTCTGGAAAAATAGTTTTGAGTTCAGCGAATGTTTCGGTGGCGGATTTAACCCCGAGCGCATCGGACGGGTCAATCAACGGACAGACCACATAACATTGGCGGCCTCGAGCGAGCTCTTGGCGAATAAATTGATAGGCCGCGTCCCGTTTGGCCGGCGGGACAACATGACTGCCAATGGCTTTACGTCCCGGCGGCAGTTCGTCGAGGATAGAAATATCAAGATCAGACACCAACGCCAACGCAAGCGAGCGGGGTATGGGGGTGGCGGTCATGCTTAACACGTGCGGCACACCGCACGTCGCGGACTGTCGCGGAATGGACGCGGACTCACGCTGATTTCGCACTGTATCAAAGATTATGCGTTTCATTTCAATATCCTGACCGCCGAAATTTACGAGCAGAGCCAGATGATAACGAGATCCTTTGAGATAATTCCACGTCTGTCGATTTTCGATAGCACCAGTGAAAGGAAGAGCTTTTAATTCGAGAATAATTTTATCATCAATAACAAAATCAGGACGATAGGTGCCAACTTTTTTATTATTATAACTAATAGGGATTGATAACTCGCGTTTAAAAGGTATATTTTGTTTTTTGAATTCTTCGGCCAGAGCATTTTGATAGACAGCTTCTTTGTGTCCCAGACCAATTTGTTTTTTAACGGAAAAAATAGCTCCTCGTATTTTATAGGTTGTATCTTCGTAGAGAAGCGAGTTTTTTTCCGCGTTGGTCTGCGTATTAGTCTGCGTTAGTCCGCGGTCAGCGAGTAGTGCTCGCTGACGTACGCCGAAGCGGTGTTGCTCATCAATTACTAGCAGGGCTAGTTTTGGTAATTTGTTTGGTTTTTGTAATAGTGTATGTGTGCCGATCACCAGGGGAATATTTTTTAATGCGCTGGTGAATTTTTTTCGTTCGGTTGGGCTAGTTATTTCGCGTACTGCGCCGTCCAGATCGCGTATTTTGGTGGTAGTGCGGGTTAGTAAGACGATCGGTAGTTTTGGCAGTAATTTTGCAAATGTTTCAAAATGTTGACGCGCCAGCATGTCAGTCGGTGCAAGTACGGCGGTTTGCCAACCGGTCTCGGCCACCATGCCTGCCGCCAGTGCGGCCACAGCGGTTTTTCCACTCCCCACATCACCTTCGAGCAAGCGCGTCATCGGTCGTGCCCGTTCGATATCTTGAAAAATTTCCCAAACCGTGCGGCGCTGGGCTGGTGTGAGCGGAAATGGTAATTGAGCGACGAGCGATTTTGCGATGGCTTGATTGAACGGAATCGGTTGCGCGTGTTGTTGGTCGGTGAACGCGCGGCGGAGTTGATTGGTGAGTTGCAAGGTGAACACCTCATCAAATGCCAAACGGGCGCGGGCGGCGGCGAGCGCTTTGTCATCGTCTGGAAAATGAATTTGGTGGACGGCGGTGGCGAACGGCAATAATTCTTCGCGCTTAACGAGCGACGACGGCAGGGGATCGGGTAGGGCTTCCGCCAGCGGTAAAATTTTGGCGATTACCGTGCGTAATTGTTTTTGCGTCAGGCCGAAAGTGAGGGAATAAATCGGGACGAGGCGCGCGGTGTGCGTGTCGTTGCCGGAAATTTCGTAACTGGGATTGCGCAGTTCCAAACCGGCCGCGCCGTAGCTCGGGGATCCGGCCATCGACACCGTCATCCCCGGCTGCAAAATTTTTCCAACGAACGGTTGTTGAAACCAAATGGCGCGCACCGCTCCGCTCGCATCTTCGATCAACGCTTCGGTCAACATCAGGCGTTTACGAAACGAGCGGCGATTGGCAATGTGGCGGACAGTGCCTCGGATGGTGGTGGCAATATCGCGCTGGAGATTATTGATCGCGGTGATAGTGCGAAAGTCATCATAACGCCAGGGGAAATACAAAAGCAGGTCTCGTGCCGTTACGAGACCCAGCTTTTTGAGTCGAGGAGCAATACGCTTGGCAATCGGACCGAGATCGGTGATTAAGGTATCAAGCGTCATGAAAAATGTTGTCTGTTCAAGCCATTGCCCTCGCGTGGAATCGAACCACGATCAGTTGCTCCGCAAGCAACTATCCTATCCTTTGAACGACAAGGGCAGGGGTTTGAACAAATAGAGGATTTGCCCCCTCTTAAAGGTAAGAGGGGTTAGGGGGAGTTATGATTCCAACTACTACAATTTTAATCGCCGCATGATGCGGTCGGTAACCGGCTCATGCTCGCGTTCCAGGTCTTCCTCCGTATACTGCCGCAAGAAGGCGCGAATGTCAACCGGATTTTGATCCTCAAGCGGAAAACTTAAGGATGGTAAGAAAAATGTTTTGGGTTTGATGTACAGCAATTTAATCGGCGGTTCATACATAATCCAAAAATTTTGGATTTCGTTGTAAGGAAAAAATTTGTTGCCCAAAGTTACGCCATTGTCATCAATGGTCACTTTAACTGAACGCGAACCGCGAAAGTGCCCAAGCAGGAGCACCAGTCCGCTACCAAAGACAATAAAAGCAAATAAAAAATTTAGGGTAGCTAGGGCATAGACAATTAAAGCAATCCCGGCAATAACCAGCACCGCCACCCAGCCGCTACCGCGCTGTTTACTATCAATATCTGAAAATGTCCAGGTATGTTGAGGCATGAGTACAGTATAGC
>CAZBFB010000009.1:0-10915 GCA_964491085.1 uncultured Gammaproteobacteria bacterium
TTTTTTATCTTTGATTAGTCCCACACCTAGTGGCGTCAATTCACGATGGAGCCATTGTAGATAGGGAAGACATCGGTCATCATATTTTAACCATAACCTTGATTTTTGTTTCACGGTTAGTTTAGTGAGATGACCATCTCCTAAGATAGAACCGATAATAATGTTTTGTATGCGAGCATTCATGTATTTATCATCGAGATTGGTCTGGACTATATCCTCACCCCAATTTGCATTGGGGGCCTGGCATGTGATGGCAGTTTAGCTCCTCATTATAAGGTACCTGTCATCTCTCCCGTTTAGGGATCAGTCTCTGAGGGGTTATCGTCAGCATTTTTTGCTGACGAAACTTCCCTGCTGATTGTCTACTCCGTGTCCTGATAATAGTATATCAGGCATACTTCAGCGGACGAAGTAGGTGTTCCAGCATATAAGCCAAGTTTTCTCTGAATTCATTACTGAACTCACTCTGCACCTGCGCACAGAGTTAGCAACCTCTTATTCCTGTGATACCGTCAGAGTTCTTCTCACAGAAAAGCCATTTACACCCCGAAGGGCTTCTTCTGGCACGCGGCGTCGCTCCCTCACGCTTTCGCGCATTGGGGAATATTCTCGACTGCAGCCTCCCGTAGGAGTCCGGACAGTGTCTCAGTTCCGGTGAGGGGGGTCGCGCTCTCACGCCCCCTACTCGTCAAAGGCTTGGTAGGCCGTTACCCTACCAACTACCTGATGAGCCATAGGCCCCTCCCCGAGCGGATTGCTCCTTTACTAGTAGCCGATCCTTGTCAGCAATCCGCTCGGAAGCACCAAATCCCAAGCACCAAATCCCAAACGAATTTATTTTAATTTAAAATTTGTTTGGAAATTGAAAATTGGAAATTAGCAATTTCGAGCCGACAATTACTTACAAAGATCGGCTACTAGACCATCGCGAATTAGCCACTCTTTCGAATGGTTATTCACGTCTTGGGGGTAGGTTACCAATGTGTTACGCACCCGTTCGCCACTCGCACTGGTATTGCTACCAGTACGCGTACGACTTGCATGCCTTAGACACGCCGCCAGCGTTCATCCTGAGCCAGGATCAAACTCTTAGTAAGAATTTGATTTCCTTGCTTAATTAGGAAATAATAATTGATTCGATTTTGGGAAATCGAGTCAGTGAATCACTATAAAGATCGATTATGCCTTTCTGGGGAACAGAAAGGTCTTGCCGAGTATGTTGAATATACTCTTGGTTCTTTTCGTCTTTTTGTTTTGGTCTTGTGTATTCAGTTGTCAAGGAACTGCCGAGATTTTTCCGCGCGCGCCGTGAGGCGCGAGAATGAAAAACCCCAGCCACTTCATTCATAATCTAGTCGGCGCTGACGGAAAGATCATGGTATGAAACGGCCGGAATTCTTCGCAAAAGAGCTGGGTTGTCTATAACAAAAATTATCTTACTCTAGGACATAAATCGTGTCAATAGTGTGCTTTGTGGAGAATTTGACGTTTTTTATACAAGGTATATACTTTTATTATAAACCAAGTCACGAAGGAGGGAAGCCATGCGCGAATTGGTTTTTAGTGTGCTGCTGGCGTGGTGTATTTGGTTTGAGTGGCCCAGTTATGATAGTGTTTCGGAAAGGGTAAAATGGCCGATTCCGGAGATGCCGCGGGTAGTGTTGTCGGTTTGGCCGAATCGGCTCGATCATGCGCCGGGGTGGATTCGTTTGCCACACGGGAAGCGGGCGCGCCTCCGTTGGTAGCGTAACAAGTTTGCGGCTCGAGATCTCATTGGTTCTTTGGGGACTGATCCGCCAGCGTGTCGGGCGGCAGAACAAGGGAACGCCAAGCGTTGGTGCGAGGCATGTAGGGAGACGGCGACGTTATGCTGTCACGAATCCATGCCCATCGACGAAGAGATCTCGAGCCGTATTTTATTTATTTCGCCAGGTGGCGATTTTTTTGTGATCACCCGAGAGTAAAATTTTTGGTACTGGCCAGGAAATTTTTTTGTGGGGAGAGAATTCTGCCGGGCGGGTATATTGGGGGTACTCGACAAAATCGTTGGGCGATTTTGCGTAATTCGTAATCCGTCCGCCTACGGGTGATCCCCCGCAGGGGGATAATCCGTCCGCCTCGGATCGACCGAGTCGAGACGGGTAACTCGTACTATGAGTTTCTTCGTCTAAACTTTTTGGATTTCCAATAGTGCCGGGGATTAGGCGGAAGACGGCCTCGGTGATTACTTGAGCGGCGACTTCACCGCCGTTCAACACATACGGCCCGATCGAAATGCGTTCATCTACCAATTTGGTAATACGATGATCAAATCCTTCATATCGCCCGCAACCCAAAACCAAATGATCAACCGTATCGGCATACTTTCGCGCCACCCCTTGCGTAAACTGCCTCCCCGCCGGATCCAGTAAAATAATTTTAGTCCCCGATTTTTTCCTCCCTCTTGTACTCAAGGGGGAGGTGAGGTGGGGGATTTTTTGATATCGTCTCGCCAATTCTTTTTTTCCGACTACAAATTCTAACGCCCGAAACCACACATCCACTTTCATCACCATCCCCGGCCCGCCGCCATACGGGGAATCGTCAACGGTGTGATGCTTGTCGGTGGCGAACGCGCGCAAATCAAAAACCTCGATCTCGATTTTTTTCTTGGCCAACGCTTTCGCAATCAGCGACTCGGACAAAAAAGAATCAAACAGTTTGGGAAAAATAGTGATGATGGAAAATTTCATAGATAATTGTCATTCCCGCGAAAGCGGGAATCCATGGATCCCGGATCAAGTCCGGGATGACACCAGTATAGCAAACCAAATTAAAAAAAGAAGCCCCGCAGTGAAACAAGCTCACTACAGGGCGAACCCCGGCCGCGCGCGATGCGTCGGTGGGGGCGATGCGGGTTATGGTGTCGGATCGGTCAGAGTATCCAAGATCGGATCGGTCAGAGTATCCCAGAACAGGTGTTCGCCTTTCTGACCGTCCGGGTGGAGCTTGCCGATGGTGATTTCGAGACCCTTTGGCGCGATCCGCCAGATGAAGTAGTAGTTGTCGTCACGTCCTTTGACCTTGTCGAAGGTGAATTCCCTGGTCAAGAATCCCTCCTCCATACTGAGATGAAAGTCATGTTGGTTCTTGATCAGGAGATAGATCATGAGTTGGAGTTGGGGAATTTTGTTTGCCAACAATACTCGAACCGGATTGCTCTTATCGAGTTGCCACAACTTGGTCGGTTTGCCCCCTTCCAACCAGGTGGCGACGAAGTCGTAGAACGGCTGAAGCAGATCACCACGGACACCGAAGCACTTTAGCATGTTTCCCGAGGACAGTGCTTGTTTCTCAAACGCACGAGTCGCTTTGAAGAAGGTGTTTGTATGGGCATCACCTTCTTCAAGCAAGTAGAACATCAGCTTAAAGAAGGCCAGCATCGCAATCGTTAAACTGATAACAGCCGGGTCTCTTGGAAAATCTCTGTTGCTGGCGGCGGTCAGGGCGGTAAATATTATCCCAAAAGTGAGCCCGATGAGTAATGTTGCTATGCACGCCGGCTTGAGATAGCTGGCACACAGCACATAGGTGCTGTTCCGGCGAAAGTTCTCCAGAGCTTCCTGGGTGCTGTTTCCCTTGAGGGTTTCCATTGTCAACGAGCTCCTCTTCTCCCGTTGCCTTAAGCCGTGGGAGAATCGGGTGAATGGTTGTTTTCCTTAGAAACCGTTGCCTATAGCCGTGGTTTTTTAGGATCCCAACCGGTGAATTACCGCCGCATTGCGATAATTCGACTTGAGCATACTCTCCTCATGATTTTTGTCAAACAAAAAACACCCCGAGCCGGAGCCGAGGGTGTTTTAGTATATTTACAATTTCAGATCTTCCACATCGGCGGAGAGATCGCTGTCGGCTGTCGACATGTGCGTCGCGGCCGCCATTGGTTCGCGCGGCGGACGTTGCGGTCGGGTTGAACCGGGTGGTTCGGCGATTTTTAGGTTCACGCGGGCGTTGTTCTTGGCACCGACGGTGCGCAGAAGGGTACGCAAGGCGCGAGCCGCTTGGCCGGATCGTCCGATAACATTGCCCATATCCTGCGGATCAACGCTCAAGGTGATAAGGACACCCATCTCGTCGATTTTCCGCTCGGTTTTGACCGCGTCCGGATGATCTACCATCGCTTTCACCACATATTCGACAAACTCTTGGTCGAGTTCTGCCATATCTCGAATCGTTACTGGTAATCAATCGTATCTCGGGAGACGACCTTTCGTGCCCCGATAAAAATCGAGGAATAATTGCAGGGGAGAAACGATTGTTGAATACACTGTAGCAAAGGCAAAGATGGTGGTCAAGTTGTTTATTGGATGATTTATAGGGCACACATATTTTTCTGTTTAAAAATTGTTCGGACTCGAGCCAAGCTATCCGTCGTGAACCAACAAATTACCCACCACCATAAATAATTTACAAATAAAAAACAGACCCCCCAACCCGAAAGTCAAAGAGGCCTGTGCGTTTGTATCGGTTTACATTTGACCTAATTGTGCCCGGTACGATTTGGGAATAACAGCGACTAGTCCTTTGCGCCAGACAAACCACAAACAACCGAGTGCCACGAAACCGGGCACGACGCTGATGAGTGTCATGGTAGCAACCGATCCGGCAGTCATGACTAATAATACAGCCACGATGTTAGTGATTGGAAGACCGCTTGTGTTTGAAAGCTCTTGTATTGTCGGTTGGACAAAAACATAAACAATGATGCCGACAGATAGGAAGCATGATGCTACATTTATGCTGGTAGCTACAAGATGATCGGCTCTGATAACCATGTCAATCAGGTAGTCATTACCTATAGACAGAAACGAAATCACCACAAAGGTCGAACTTGTGATTATGATCACCCCCGTCAGACCATCAATGCGACCCTTAAGTTTGTGGTGGTAAAAATATTTCATATACCATACCACACCTATAACCATAGCAAGATTTAACAAAATCGTGTACGGATTGTAATAGACATCCGGGTGATGGGTATGAGGGGTATGGAAGAAAAATATTATTCTGTTTACCAAACAAAATGCGATTATCAATACCGCGCCTTTTAGCAAATACCGCCAAACCCGTAGGCGTTCCAGCGCTCGGAGGTCCTCCCCTAAAGACATAAATTTTACCACGGACTTGGCAAAATTAGTGGTTTGCATGGTTGTTTCCTCAATTGATTGTGAAGGAGCAAGAAACAAACTAGTGAATTGTAATGTACTACATCTCGAATTATTTTTCAAGTACGAATAAAAAAATCCCCAGGAGGAGATTTTTCTACTGCACCTACTGAAGCTAAAAGCTACTGAAGCTACTGCACCTGTTCAACTACTTCCTTCGGTTTCGCCGCTTCCGCTTTTTTTGCCATTTTAGCGCGACGACGATGAGAGAGATTAATGGAACGAACTTTTTTGCCTTCCATTAAACCGGAATCGATCAAGAGGTTGCGCATGGTGCCGGACGGTTGGGCGCCGTGATCAAGCCAATATTTAATGCGATCGGCTTTGACGTTGAAGAAACGTTCTTTGGCATGCGGATCAAACGCGGCCACAATTTCGAGGTGCTTGGACCACGGATCGCGCGCTTTATCCATTACGACCACGCGATAGGTGGCGTGCTTTGTTTTGCCGGTGCGGGAGAGACGAATGGTAACCATACTTTGGGTCAATAAATTAAGCGGTAAGCATTTCTTGATGAAAAGAGTATATACATAAGACCTGATCATGTCAACCCCGTTAGAAATCCGAACAACCATGGGTATCGTCGATCAGCTACGCCCTTACGGACTCGGGGCAAAACTTTAAGGCAGGATATTTTGGGAGAAGGATTTTTAACGGGGTCAACCGGAGGAAAAAATATCGTCCGCTGGACGAATTCACAGCGGACGATGGTAGGACGTCGGTGACTCTCTGGGGGATAATATTGGCGCCTTTATATTTTTGCTGAAGTTGCCAATTTAGTGGCATGCTGGCGCAAGATTTCGCGAGCCAGCGAAGCAAAGCTACAGCGCGGGCTTTGCGAGCGGTGGTGGCGGTAGAGTTGCCAGAGTTCATCGCCATCTGGCGTGATGGCGCAGAACGTACCCATGTCTTGTGGGCTAAGCCGTATAGCCAGGCCGGTCAGACAATTCTTGAGTTCGCTGATGCCACCGCTCTTGGCAGTCAGATCGAACATTGGCTTGGTCAGATTGAGGGGTATTTTCCACAATCGGACGCTTGGCTCACAACTGTCATCTTTTGTCAGCTCTTCGCTGAATTTCCCTCGAAAGTCCAGGAGGTTTTCGATCGTGTAGAAGGTGTTACCGTCACAGTGGTAACACAATTTTTGGTCAGCCACGAGCTTCGAGAGAGTCGATGTGAACATATCGACCGAAGTAATTCGTATCATCTGGCCGAGAGTTTGCATCTGCCCTATCTCGATTTCGATTTTTTGCATGTTTCCCTCCTGATGGTGAACGCTTGCAGTCAACATACGCCAGCGAGCATTCGTTGTCAATTGGTCGCGGCGGCAGTTTCGCGCTTGGTTGAAGCTAGCATGATACTTAATAATTGCGAGATGCCGTCATCACCCATGGTAACGCCGTACAAAATTGTGGCGCATTCCATAGTATAGCGGTTGTGGGTGATGATAATAAATTGGGTATGATGTTGGAGCTCGGCAATGATGGCGCCGAAACGAATCGCGTTGGCTTCATCGAGCGCCGCATCCACTTCGTCCAGCACTACAAACGGCGCCGGGTTGGTGGCAATGATAGCGCACAGCAGAGCGATGGCGGTCATAGTGCGTTCGCCGCCAGAGAGCGTGGCCAGATGTGTGATGCGTTTGCCGGGCGGCGTGGCGCGGATATCAATCCCGACTTTGCCGCGCTTTGTCTCGGCTGAATTTTTTTCAGCTGGATCAGTTTCGTCATCCGTTTCTGTCGGCGTGGCGGTGACCAATACCAATTCGGCCTTGCCGCCGTTAAACAGCATAGTGAAATATTTTTGAAATGCGGTGTTGATGGTGTGAAAATTATTATTGAATTGCGTTTCGATCGTGGCATCCAGTTCGCTAATAATTTCGGTAAGTTGCGTGAGGGCTTGTTCCAAATCAGTGGTTTGCGTTTGCAATAGATTTGTCCGCTCGGCCACTTCTTTGTATTCATTTAAGGTTTCTTCATCCACCGCCCCAATCAATTCCAACTGTCGCTTCAACCGCGCAATCGTGGCGCGCGTCTCGGATTCGTTGATCAAATTTTTTCCTCCCTCTTCTCGAGAAGGGGGAGGATTAAGGTGGGGGATTGCACCCATCTCGCCCACAATTTCCCGTTCCAAATCCGTCCGATGCGTTTCCAACCGCGCGCGTTCGATATTCAATTCGTTCAACCGCGCCGTGCGCTGGTTCAGCTCCAGCTGCGCGCGTTGAAAATCGTGTTGCAGTTTAAATACTTCACTGCGCGACGCTTGTTCTTGTTGTTGGAAATTTTTTAAATCGTTCGAGGTTTTATTAATCTGTTCAGTCAAATTACCGATTAATTTTTGTAGATTTTTTTCTGCCGTACTCGGCTCGTTCATTTTCGGCGGCATCGGTTTGGGTCCGCGGATGCGTTCGATTAAATTATGAATCGCCCGGCCGACGCTCTGGAAAATAGTTTTGAGTTTTGAGGCGTCTTGGTTGGCATCAAGCGCTTGCAACGCTTGTTCGTGTTCGGATTTCAAGTGCTCAAGTTCCGTCAAAACATCATGCAAATTAACCGCGGTCGGTTGAACCACGGCTAATCGGCTTTGCAGTTCGCGCGCGTGTTCCAACCGCAACAACGCCTCGCGTGATTTTTGGCGCTCCTCAACCGTTTGCTCGTAAGTTTTTTGTAACGCGCGAAAGGCATCATCGCGCACCTCGCCCGCGTGTTCCTGTTCTAATCGTTCCAGTTGCGTTTGAATGGTTTTTAGTGTTTGTGTTTGTTCCTGGCAGCGTGTTTCGGCCGCGGTGGTTTGTTGATTGATGGCTAGCCAGTTTTTATTCATAACCGACCAGAGTTGGTCGTATAATGTCTGCTGTAAATTTTTTAATTCACGTTCCATTTCCGCGCGGTGTTCCCAGCGTTTCACTTGTCGCTCCAGCGTGCGCAGGCGTGGTTCTAATTCTTGTAGCGTCGCGAGGGCTTGCGTCAAGTTTTCTTTGGTGCGATCCAATTTCAAAACCGCTTGATCGCGTTTGATTTCATACGGGCGCACGCCGGTCGCTTCGTCGAACAGCACTTTGCGTTCTGGCGGCGTGGCCACGATAAAATGTTCGATCATACCTTGGCCGATGACCGCGTAGGTGCGTTGGCCGATGTTGGCTTTGGCTAAGAAAATTTGAATGTCTTGCAAACGCACTTTCGCCCCGTTGATGCGGTATTCGCTCGTACCATCGCGGAATAAGCGGCGCGTAATCACCACTTCGCTCATGGGTAAATCCGTGCTCGCTTCGTGATTGGTGAAGGTCAACGCCACCTCGGCAAAACCCAACCGCGCCCGCGCATCCGAGCCGGAAAAAATAACATCCTCGGCTTTTTTGCCGCGCAAAAGTTTCAGGCTTTGTTCGCCCAACACCCAACGAATTCCGTCAGCAATATTCGATTTTCCGGCGCCGTTTGGACCCACTACGGCGGTAATTCCGGGAATACCATTAACACCGCTTCCCGCAAATTGCAGAGTGGTTTTTTTGGCAAACGATTTGAATCCTTGCAGTTCAAGATGGGAGAGGTACATGAGGACAGCTTTTAGGTTTTAGCTTCAGTAGGTGCAGTAGCGCCGTAGCAATCTGCGCTTCATTTGAATGTACCTATTGTATAAGGTTTCCAAAATAAAAAAAAGAGCCCCCGCACCAAAACGCTGTTGCGCTTGGGTGTGGGGATCGGTTGTGGACGACGCGCGTTCGCATCGATCATGCCTGCCAGCCAAAGTTCGGTTGACGTTCGTTTTATATATTGATAAACTGTAGAGGTTAGATTTATTATTAATACCATTGAGTATGAAAAAGAAAATTATTAAAAATAATGTGATCGTATACCAAGCAAAAAACGGAGCGATCGAGCTTCGCTATGATATTAAAAAAAACAATTTTGGCAAACCTTAATCAAATAGCCGATCTTTTTGGGGTGCAGAAAGCGGCTGTTTCTAAGCATCTTAAAAATATTTTTGCATCAAACGAGCTTTTTAAAAAAGCAACTGTTTCCAAAATGGAAACAGTTCAAAAAGAGGGTAACAGAATAATGAAACGTTCCATCGAAATTTATAATCTTGATGCTATTATTGCTGTTGGCTATCGAGTTAATTCAAAAAGTGCCACGCAATTTCGTATTTGGGCAACCAAAGTACTCACGGAACACATCACAAAAGGATACACCATAAATAAGGAGCGCTTAGCGAAAAATTATAATGTATTTATGGAAGCGGTTACCGATATGCAAGCGCTTTTGCCGGAACAGATTGTTCTTGATCCGAGAGTAGTGCTTGATCTTGTCAAGGAATTTGCCAGTACTTGGGTTTCACTCGATGCGTATGATAAAGACGCTCTTGTTAAAATTGGCACGACAAAAAAATCCGTGTCTGTTACGGCCGATCAATTACTAGATGAGTTGATAATTTTTAAAAAGGCACTCATAGAAAATAATGAAGCCACGGAAATATTTGGTCAAGAACGGCAGTCGGGAGTTATTGCCGGAATTGTCGGGAATGTGATGCAATCGTTTGGCGGGAAGGCGCTGTATCCGACCATTGAAGAAAAAGCTGCGCACCTTTTGTATTTCATGGTAAAAAATCATCCGTTTACCGATGGAAATAAACGAAGCGGAGCGTATTCTTTTATTTAGTTTTTACATCGTGCCGGGGTGCTTGACCGTTCAAGAATAACTCCGCCGGCGCTTACCGCTCTTACATTGTTTATTGCCGAGAGCGATCCAAAAAATAAAGAGCGAATGATTAAACTGGTTTTGCAGTTACTGAAAAAATAAAAAAGAGCCCGCGGAGCTCGGCTGATAGCTCTCGCGGGCGGGGGTGACGTCCCGGTGGACGTCGGCGCGGGCGGGTCACGCCCAAGCGTCCTGGGCGGCTTCGGCTTGGGTGGGGGTCATGGATACAGCAGGGGAATCACAGCGCGGACAGTTGTTTAAATGCTTACCATCCAGTGATTCCCACCAAGAGAACAGACAAGGTGGGGCGATGTATCTCCCTTTCTTGTTTTGTACTCCTTGGTTGCGGCAATACCGCACCATTAAACCCGTCTTCTTCGCTGGCGGCGTGAAGCAGTTCAAATCTTTGAGATCTTGAAGCGTGCACACCCGGCTGGCGGCTAGGCAGATACTGGTATTCAGCGGACACGGTCTCGGTTTCTGGTCAGCTTGGGCCATGGTTTTTCTCCTCATCACATTTTCCGCACAAGAAAAAACCGCCCCTACCGGGCGGTTCCGATTTCTTGGCTGGTCATGTTGGGGATGAGTGGTTTCATCAAGATAAAGTATAGCGACACTGGCCGAGTGAAGCAAAGAGTTATTCACATGGTGTCATTTCCGCTAGTGTCATTCCCGTGAAAACGGGAATCCAGACCCCCTAACTCAATAATTTCCAATACCCAATTCCCAATTTCCAACAAAATATCTAATGCTTAATGCCAAATTTCATTGGAAATTGGAAATTGGATATTGGAAATTTAAGGATGGTTTAATCTGGATCCCAAATCTAGTTTGGGATGACAATACAAAAAATCCCCGTAAGGGGATTTTTCTACCGCGCCTACTGAAGCTAAAAGCTACTGAAGCTAAAGAAGCTAGCTACCACCCTTTTACTCGTAGCGCGTTCTCCGCCGCTTCAACTTGCGCTTCTTGTTTGCTGGCGCCGTCGCCCGAGGCCACCAGATCGGCGCCGAGGTA
>CAZBFB010000010.1:0-33450 GCA_964491085.1 uncultured Gammaproteobacteria bacterium
CGGCAATGGCCGCAAGGGGCTCCTCAGAGACTACACGCGAGACTCCTAATCCAAACTTGACCGTTCGGTTTTTGTTTGGTAGGATGATGATATAGTCCCGTGGCAACTACGTCCGTAAACTAATTGTTTTACAAAATCGGATTGTCAGTTGTTAGCGAATGCACTTCGCACGAACTTCGATTTAGACGTCCGTGTCTGTCGATGTCTCATGCGCGGAAAACTTTATTTCCGTCTGTATGTGGTTTCCGAAAGCATGGAAAAATTCATGCGACTCGTTGAACCCTATGTGCATCATTGTTTTCACTACAAACTAGTGAAGCATCGCAAATCGAGCCAGCAGCAGCGGTAATACAGAGACCTCAAGCGTTATCCGGAATCACTGGGCGTAAAGCGTCTCTAGGTGGCTTTTTAAGTCAGGCGTCAAATCTTTGGGCTCAACCCAAAGGCCGCGTTTGATACTGAAAAGCTTGAGGCCGGGAGAGGCACATGGAATTGCCGGTGTAGTAGTTAAATGCGTTTATATCGGCAGGAACACCAAAAGCGAAAGCAGTGTGCTAGAACGGCCCTGACACTCAAGGACGAAAGCGTGGGGAGCGATACGGATTAGATACTGTCGTTGCAAAGCAACGACCGCTGAAGTACGCGGACTAAACGCGGACTGACGCGGAAATGTGTCTCGCACATAGGTAACTATGTGTTGTTAATTTGGCTATATGCGGGAATATCCGAGTATCTCACACTACCGAAAGGTAATAATGTGTTGAGTGCGGACAATCCGCAGGCAACCTGTTCAAATTTTTAACAAAAAATTTAGGCAGGGCGCCTCAGAGACTACACGCCAAACCCCCGACTATGTTGGGGTGAAGATATAGTCCGATCTCTCTGGCGACAGAGAGAGATGGGTAGAAATATCCCATCCACGCACAAACAGAACTAGTGGATTTCCGCGTCAGTCAGCGTGAAGTCTGCGATAGTCTGCGTTTGTTGCGGAGCAACAAAAATGACCCGTGTAGTCCACGCCCTAAACGATGGATGCTAGACATTGGGAGTGTCGACCCTCTCAGTGTCGCCTAACAAAAGCTAACGCCTTAAGCATCCCGCCTGGAGAGTACGACCGCAAGGTTAAAACTCAAAGGAATAGACGGGGACCCGCACAAGCGGTGGAGCATGTGGTTCAATTCGTCACTAAGCGAAGCACCTCACCTGGACTTGACATGTACCTGCAAGCGCACGGAAACGTGTGACCTTCGAGGGTGGTACACAGGTGCTGCATGGTCGTCGTCAGCTCGTGCTGTGAAGCGTTCCTTTAAGTAGGGTAACGAGCGCAACCCCTATGCTGTGTTATTTTGTCACTGCAGACTGCTCGCGCAAGCGAGAGGAAGGTGGGGATGACGTCAGATCAGCATGGCCCTTACGTCCAGGGCGACACACGTGCTACAATGGCCGGTACAAAGGGTCGCCAACCCGCGAGGGGGAGCCAATCCCATCAAAACCGGTCCCAATTCGGATTGGAGTCTGCAACTCGACTCCATGAAGCTGGAATCGCTAGTAAACGCCGGTCAGCCACACGGCGTTGAATACGTTCTCGGGTCTTGTACTCACTGCCCGTCACGTCAAGGAAGTCGGAAATATCCAAAGGGCCGCGATTGCGGAACTAAGGTAGAGCCGATAACAAGGGCGAAGTCGTAACAAGGCAGGGGTAGCGGAAGCTGCTCCTGGATCACCTCCTTTCTAGGGAGATTTGTCCGCCTTAAGTGGTGGACTATCCTAGGTCGTCTTCTCTTACTCGCGTAAGAGAAACCGGGAATCCCGAGTTGGTGAATCACTATAACAGATCGATCACAAAAATCCGTCTTCATTGACGGATTTTTGATTCCTAAAAATACTTGCAAAAAATACCCGGAGCTGATAGGATATTTTTATTATTTATGGGCGTGTAGCTCAGTTGGTTAGAGCGTTACACTGATAATGTAAAGGTCCCAAGTTCGACTCTTGGCACGCCCACCAAAAAATCAATCTGGAAAGATCGATTTTTTGGTGCAATTATATAACCAAATCCGAACCTATTTTGAACGGAATTGATGGCGCGCTTCCAGTCTGCGCCGAATTTCGTATTTTGCTTTACGAAATACGCCGCAAAAATTATTGCTTAAATCTTGATTTTGTAGTAGCATATACGAAAGCCATGACATTTCTTTAGATAACTTAACAAATTAAAATTAACACAATAATCATATGGTCAACAAACAAATCCTGGACTATGTCCAAAAATCAATCGAGGGAGGACATTCGGTAGAACAAATAAGCGCGGCTCTTATTAGGCAGAGCTGGAATCATACAGAAATAAATGAGGCGTTATTGAAAGCCCAAGAAATTATACAACAAAAATCCGCCGCACCAATCGCGCCGCCTGCTCCACAAAAAAAATCTGAATGGGACATTGAGTTGAAAAGTTTATCCGCTTCACAGATTTTACTTTATCTCGGCGGGCTAATTGTCGTTCTCGCAGGAATAATTTATATCGGCATTAACTGGTCAGAGTGGGGATCGGCAGCGCGGATTTTTGCGATTCTGCTTCCAATGTTGATTTGTTACGGAGCTGGCGTGCCAATATTTTTTAGTGACGAACACAAAAAACAAGGTATTGTATTTTTGGTCGTTGGTTCGTTGCTTTTCCCATTCTTTTTGTCAGTTATGTTCAAAGAATTGGAAATGTTCGTCGAGCCATTTAACGATAATTTTAACTTAACTGTTTCGCTTTTATCTTTTGTTTTATATCTTGTCTCTAGTTTTATTTTCCGTTTTCCCATTTGGGCTTTTCTTTATCAGAGTGAAGGCCTCTTTGTTTATTACTTTTTTCTCAAGCTCATTGGTATTGAAAGCGTTTTTGAAAAGCCCACAATGGCTTGGCTATTTCTTATCCCCGGAACAGCATATTTATTCCTAAGTTTGTTTTACGACAAGAACGAACAAAAAGATGAGGGATATTATTCTTATGCCATTGGGGCTTTAGTCCTTGTTCTTTCTTTCGTTAGTTTGTTTGGAGAAACACTTACCAAAAATAAGGAGTATATAGCTTGGCTACTCTTGATTTGCGGAGTAGTGTATTTTCTTCTCGGCATTTTTTACGAAAAAACCAATTTCAAAAAATATTGCCGAGCTCCATACCTTATTGGTGCGGGAATTATTTTCTTCTCGCTGTTGCGATTAGCAATTGATGGTACTTTACTGAAAGATTTTACTAGAAGCACTGCCAGTTATGATCGAGATATTGTTGGTTGGTCAAATGTTATTGTTGGTGTGATTTACCTTGTGTTTGCCTATGTTGTTGAAAAATTAAAAAAACTCCAGCTGGAAGAAGCACCAAAATACAAAGAGTTCTTTAATCTCTTCGGCCCATTTTTGGTTCTTGGCGCAATCTTTTATCTTGGGCTCGATGGTAAAAAGCCAGTTTACGAAACTTTACTTTTGCTAGCCAGCTTAGGATTTATTTTTGGAAGTATTACAAAACTGGATAGACAATATCTTATCAGCGGGACACTATTCTTGATATTTTACATTTTCTCAATCGGTGGTGAATACTTCCAAAACGAAGTCGGCTGGCCGATTACACTCTTTGTCGCTGGCCTTGCTTCAATGGGAGTTAGTATTGTGATAGAGAAAATCAGACGAAAGTATTTTGCAGTTGCAAAAGTTTAGCGGTGCGCCGGTTTCACTGACACGAAATTCGGCGCAGATGGGAAGCGCGCTATCAGTTCTGTTCAAAATAGGTTCGGATTTGGTTATATAATTGCACCAAAAAATCGATCTGGAAAGATCGATTTTTTTATTTAAAGCAGTACTGCTTGATCGCGCATAAGTTGTAATAATTTCTGACTCGGGTTATCAATCACCAATTCTTTGTCGCGGACTAGGTGACCGCTGATGATGTGAATTTCCGAACGACGCAGATCAAATGTTTTGACGAGCAAATCAATCACCGCCGAGTTGGCTTTGCCATCAACCGGCGGGGCGGTTACATAGACGCGCCACAGACCTTCCTTGTATTTGACCGCGTTCTTCTTAGCGCGAGGAGTGACGCGAATGGATAATTTCATATAGCTTTCTAGCTTATTAGCTGACTAGCTTGCTAGTTTTTAAGCTAGGTAGCTAAACTCTCCTTTCCCCTGCCGTACTATCACCGGCTCATCGCCGGTTAAATCAACTATCGTTGACGGTTCTTTAGGTAAAATACCAGTATCTAAAATAATATCAACTTGTTTGCCAAAACGTTCTGCCATTACTTCCGGATTGCCATATGATTCCTCACCGGCCAAATTTACACTGGTGGTAATAATCGGCAAGCCTAACCTCTTAACGATTGCTAAGGGCACGGCATGATCAGGAATACGGATCCCCACCGTGCTCCGTTTTTTGCGTGGCATAATTTCTTTAGGCGCCTGTGTGCTTGCCTCAAGAATAAAGGTATACGGCCCGGGCAAATATTTTTTTAAAATCTTATATTGCGTTTTCGCTACGACCGCATACTGTGCCACCATAGATAAATCAGCGCATACAAAGGAAAATGGTTTCTGACGCTCGCGCCGTTTGAGGTGGTAAATTTTTTGAATGGCTTTTTTTGACAACACCGAACAACCTAAACCATAAATTGTGTCCGTGGGATAAATAATAATCCCATCGTGTTCCAAGACACGGACTGCCGTGGCGATGATGCTTGCCTCCGGTTGTTCGGGATTAATAAATATTCTCATACTCCTTCCGCCGCTAACAAACGCTGAACATCATCAATGTGCATATTAAAAATTTCATCTTTAAGCGCCAGCTGACCGCGTTTAACCAAAAATATGGCGACAACTTCCAATAAAATATTAACACAATCCATCATCACAGTATAATAATAGGCGGATAATTCAGACAACTCACTAAACATAGCCATCAATGTTGCCAGCTGATTGATGTGTGCCTGTTGTTTTACTGGCTGCTGTTTGATCCAAGCTCTAATGGCGGGAGGAAACACTACTCGTTTCTTGTGCCTCTGTCGCAGCGGAATAAATAACGGCACGGATGGCGATGGAAAACGAAAAGCGTGTATCCTCGGCCTTAAGATAATTCGGCGCTGGCGCACCGCCTCCATAAAGGATGTTTTTGTCAAAGCGGAAAAACAGGCGACCACCTCCGCTTGCGACAGCGCTGACAATGCTCGCGAGAGACGCAACTCAATTTCATCATTGGCAATTTGCGTCAAATTAGTATACGGTCGCATGTTACCCAAAATTATTCTCCCTCGCCCCAAAAACCGCGCCGCTCGTTTAACAGATACGCCGCGACGAAGTGGGGGAAGCAAGCTTTTTAAATAACGATCGACCGATTGAAATACTTTGGCTCGCTCCTGCAACTTGCGCTCCAACCACCGCGGCTCGGTCATAACACGATTAACAATGGCGCGCGGCGTAGGATGATTTTTATACCAATAACCACGGGCATCCTGGCGATAGCCGCCAGTTAACTTAACTCCCCACAATACCCGGGGGATAGACTTAATACCATCCTCCACCAAACTGTTACGCATCATGCTATGCTGGCGCGGGCGCAATAATAACCAGCGCCCTTCTTTTAGATGACGAAATTTTGTCACCGAACGGCGACGGCGGCGCGGTGTATTTAAGGTCATAACTCCATCACTAGAAAAAGCAGCTTGCGCGCCCGGCGGTAAAACCATCTTAGCACCAGTCAAAACCAAAGCGGGAATGTTAAACTCGCGCGCCAGCACCGCGCCATGAGATGTCAACCCACCTTGCGCACCGACAACCCCGGCGGCCCGACATAAAATACTCAAAGGCAAACGAATATTCAAATCGTCCATCACCACAATGCGCCGACGATACAATCTATGCGCCCTCTTAGTTGTATACCAAACTACCGCGCCGATCGCCGTGCCGCCACTGACTGATTTCCCTTGCAACTTCAGCATAGCAATATAATGATTGTGAAATAATCGGAATAGTGACACTATTTGAGAATAAACATTGTTGCGCCCACATACTGGCCACCTCACGCAGCAGTCCGCGCGCGCCTTTTTCTAAAATTTCTGCCTGTGTTAACCAAAGGTACGCTCTAATATGATCTCCCACAAAAAAATCCGGCGGTTGGTACCGAACCATAAATGTAAACGTGATCCGACCGCGCTGTGATTGTTCGGATACATGAAGCAGTTGGGTTGGTTCACTGTCGATACCAACCTCTTCATACACCTCTCGCCGCACGGCGTCAATAATTGTCTCGCCTAATTCAACATGCCCACCGGGCAAACCCCACTTTCCCCGATCACGGCCATTATTTTCTTGAACAAATAAAAATCTACCATCATTCTCCAACAGAGCGCACACGGTAAAATACGGTTTCATATGGCGCGATATTTTTTTAACAAGACGATATCGCGCCGCATCCCCTCTTCGGTTGGTGTTTCACAAATCAAATCAATGTGTTTTAATTTTGGATTCTGTACGATTGCTTTAAATGCATCTTTACCAAGCAAACCGTTACCCAGATGTTCATGACGATCAACGCCAGAACCCAGTTCTTTTTTGGAATCGTTGCAGTGGCTCACGACTAGGCGATCTAAGCCGATCAGATCGTCAAAGCGTTTAACCACATCATTGATTTTCCCCGGTGTGCGCAAATCATACCCCGCGGCAAAGGCATGTTGAGTATCAAGACAAATGCCGGCCGATGACGACAGCTCATTCAGAATTGCCGCCAGATCCTCGAATGTGCCGCCGATATTTGCACCAGCCCCAGCTGAAATTTCCATCAAAAATTGGCAAGAACCACGATATCCTTTTAATGACTCCTGTAATCCGGCAATCACCGCTTTCAGTCCAGCTATTTTTCCGGTGTCAAATAATTCTCGCTCGACCGGGGTAAGTATTTTTTTTCTTTTCAAAAGATTGAGAACGGCTGACGGAATATAATCGCGCGCGCTACCAAGGTGCGTCATGATCGCGCGCGCGCCTAACATGGTACCGCGCTCGAGCTCGGCGCGAATCATGCTAATAGAATTTTTACGCACGCTCGTATTTTTTGATGCGAGATTAATAAAATACGGTGTGTGAATATACACTCGCTCCTGCTGGTACTGTTGGCAAGCACCGCGAAACTCCGCCGCCACCGCTTTAGTGATCGGCGGCGGATTACCACCGCGCGGCGAGCGTGAAAACATTTGAAAAACTTCACACCCCAACTCTGCCGCGCGTTGCGGAGCAAGAGAAAAACCGCCAGCCATGGAAACGTGAGCACCGAAGAGCATAGCTTTTAGCTACCTAGCTTACTAGCTTACTAGCTTACTACGCAGTAATTCTACCACTTTGCGATTCAAAAGATTGGCGCGGATCCAGTCGCGGTATTCTGGTTCAGCCAAGCGGGCCATAGCTTCCTTGGAATCACGGTAATAAACCCGCAAACGCTCAAGCTCGGTGGTAATTTCTTCAGCCGTCACGTTGACTGATTCATTTTTAGCCACCGCGCGAATCACGAGTGATGTTTTGATGCGCTGATCAGCCGGCTTAACAAAATCTTTTTGCAAGTCCGCAACCGTTTTTTTGATATGCATCAAGTATTGATCAAAATGAGCGCCGCGCTGTTCAATACTCGCTTGCAACTCGGTGATCATTTTTTCGATTTCGGCATCGCGCAACAAATCCGGCATCGCGCCAAATTTTGATTTTTCCACGAGCTGTGCCAACATATCATTGTCCTGCCGTTCAACCTCTTGTGCCTGCTTGTCGAGCACAATATTTTCTTTCGCTTTGGCACGCAAATCCGCCACGGTTTTAAAATCACCGACTGATTGCGCGAACACATCGTCCACTGCCGGCTGTTTCAACTCCAAAACTTGGTTGACGGCCACGCGAAATTCAACCGCCTTGTCCGCTAATTTTTTATCACCGTAATCTTTGGGAAAGGTAAGAGTGAATTCTTTTTTCTGGCCAACAACGAGTCCGGTAATTTCGGCATCGAGTCCCGGAATGTACATTTCTTTGCCTAAATCCACGACCGCCGCTTTGGTCTGCCCGCCTTCAAGCGGAATCGAATCCATAAACATTTCCATATCCACTTTCACGCGATCGCCGGATTGGGCTGGACGTTCAACTAGCACTTCGATCGTGCGCATGTCGCGAATTTCGCCGATCACTTTATCAACTTCGGCATCAGTCGCATTTGCTTCTTGCTTTTTTATTTTCACGACCGAATATTCCGCCAAAGTAACGTCCGGCAACAGCGCCACGACCGCTTTGTATTCGAGCGGTGAACCGAGCGCCACTTTGGTAACGGAAATTTTCGGCATGCCCACCGGCTCTAGTTTTTCTTGTTTGATGGCGTCAATAAATGTTTTGTTTACCACCGGCTCCAACGCTTCTTCATAAATTTTCATCTCCCCCACCCGCGCCTTAACTGTCTCATACGGCGCCCTGCCCACGCGAAATCCCGGAATTACCGTGGCTGTAGAAAGTTTAACTGCGGCCGCCTCCAAAAATGGCCTCAACTCCGGCGTCGAGACTTCAACAGTCAACTCAACTTCATTATTTGGTTTACGATTTACGGTTACATTCATAATTCAAAAATGACGGTTTAATCCCGCCAGTGTAGCAAGAACGTAAGCAAAAAGCAATCAGCCCCATACCGACAAAGCTGTGCCGAGATAAAACCTACACTTTAAACCCCACCGTCACGGTTGTGCCTTGGCCGAGGTCGCTGGAGAGGGAAATTTTGCCGTTGTGTTTGTCGATGATTTGTTTGGTAACGTAAAGACCCATGCCGGCGCCTTCGTGTTGGTGCATGACGGCGTTTTTGGCCCAAAAAAACTGCGAGAATAGGCGGGCTTGTTGATCTTTAGGGATGCCGATGCCGGTATCTTGCACGCTGACGGCCGCGCCTTGTTTGCTCTCTGTCAAATTCACCGCAATCGCTCCTTTGTCTGTGTACTTCACCGCGTTGGCAATAATATTCGACAGCGCGATTTTTAATTTCACGCGATCTGCTTTTAGTTTCACCGCGTGCTTGGGCACCGCGACCGTCAAGGTTAATTTTTTCTGCTGGGCCTCGCCCTCGTGCAGAGCCGCGGCAGATCGTACCACCTCGACCAAATCAATTGTTTCCATTTTGTAAGACATCTCCCCTTTTTGTAATTCGCTCGCTAGCACCAATCCCTCCACCATATTCTCTAACAGGTTTTCCTGCTTGGCGATCTCTTGAAAAACCGGCTCCTGCTCGGCGGGTGATAATTTTTCTTTGGTCAACATCTCCAGAGCCCACTTGATACCGTTCAAGGGCGTGCGTAAACTATGCGATAAAATCGCGATAAACGCGGTTTTGGTTTGTGTCAACGTGCGCTCGTCGGTAACATCCTGCAACAAATGTGAAAATCCCTGCAGACGCTGGCCGGCGCCGCGCACCGCCACGCTCGTCACGCGCAAAATTCTGGTAATCGGCTTTTCGATCACCACCTCATTCACCTCACCGGCATCATCCTCCGGCTTAGCGCGTTCGCCATAAAACAAAACACTGGCTAAATTTTCATGACCGGATGTTTTGAGCGATTTTTCTTCAAGTTGATTACCGATCAAAGCGCGAGTATCCTCTCCCAAATACTCAACCACTTTCGGATTGACATACTGCAACCGATTCGAGGCATCCACCACCAACAAACCGTCTTTCATACTTTCTAGCACTGCTTGGGTATCTTCACGCCCGGCGGCAGAACGCTCGGCTTGTTGTTGTAAATAGCCAATGATCAAGGTGGTAAAAAAAGTTGCGCTAATAATCATCAACACCCGCCCTAACAATGTATCCCAATCCGGCGCACCGGCCGAAATTACAATTTCATCAACGGTTACGAGTGCTACTACCGCCAATAAAGTTAGCAAAATTCCCGACGGCGAAAATAAAAGCACGCTGACAATAATCAGCCAAACCAAGGCCAAGACAACAACCCCACCGGGCAGAAACCCGACAGACAATAACCACCCCGCACTCACTAGATTCAACGCCACAAATCCGGCTGGGACCAGGATCCTGCTTTTCGTGCCAACCAAGCGTTTCGCCACCAGCAATAACAATACCGCCGGAACCAACATGCCAGCGATCACCAACCAGATAAATGATTGAGAAAATAACGGTAAACTAGCGCCGTAATGATCAGCCAACCACAGTCCGGTGAAACCCAACCCCATCACAACAATATGCAACCACAAAACGAACCGAAGCAAATTAACATTATGATATGATGACGCGCTCATGCTTTTAGTGTATCACGCCTTACCCTTACGCACCATCAACGCAATCAACAACCAAAATAAAATTGCCAAATCATTTTTGAAAAAAGGAACATCAACGAGGCCGTGGGTTAATAACGTTATAAATGCTGCCACCGGAACTAACCATGAGTATCCATGAATATCGCGGAGCGAGTATCTATGAATATTAGATATTGATTGATGTTTACTCGCTACGTTCGCGATATTAATTGATACTTGTCGTATAATCAAAATAAATAAAAATAAGCCAGCCAAGCCGAGTTCGGACCAGAAATTTAAAAACAGATTGTGCGGGTACATGAAAATTTCCAGGTACGTGCGCAGATGATAGGGCGCGAACACGGTTTTGTAGCCAGCCAAGCCGGCGCCTAACAGCCAATGATCCCGCAACATGTTAATTGTTTCTTGCCATGTCCACCAATGCACCGATCCGGACCAATCTTGAAACAACAACTCTTGCCGCACGCGCGGCAATAACCACACCACCACGCCACCAATCGCCACCAAACCACCGGCCAGCCAGCGGGTTACGCGTGGCACCGCTAACAAAACAAAAAATCCAACCGCTAATCCCACCAGTCCGCCGGCGGAATGAACAAAGAATAATCCCAACAGCGCGGCCGCGGCGCTGACGGCAAACAAAAGGCGCGTGCGTCGTGATAAGGATTCATCCAGCCACGCCAAACCACCCAACAAAGTCGCGCTGGGCGCCAACAACAACGCATTAGCATTAGGATATCCAAACCAACCGGTCGCGCGGCGCGGCCATAACTGATCCCACGGCGGCGCAATGCCTATTCCCGTCAACCACTGCCCGGCCAGAAGCGCGCTCAACCCGAGCGTCAAACCCGCTAATCCGTAATAGGCCGCTCGACGGGCTGGTTCGTCACGCCAATAAACCAAAAAAACAAAAAACAAAAGCACTGGCTCCACAATATATGCTTTCCAAATTCCGGCCGCGGCCCGCCCATCCGGCGACACCAACCAAGAAATTGTCCCGACCACAATCCAGGCCGCGCCCAACCAGATCCACTGCCGAACCGCTTTATCCTGCCATAATATCCGGTAATCGCCGCGCCAAAAAAACCAACCAATGGCCCCCAACACTAAAATTTCCAGCAAAGTAAACGGAATGCCAACAAGCTGAAACCTAACCAGATAGGTCGGCAACAAAAAAATTATGAGGCCAAGATACTGCGCCATAAATCTTTGGAAACTGTTTTAGTGAGCCGTAAAAAAATCGCATAACTAATAGCCCCGGCCAAAAGCGCCGACCACAACCCCAACGGCCGCACCAGCCACACCACCACCCCCATACCAACGACCGCCACCAGCGCTCGAATCGCCCGCGCCGGACTCAATCGCACTTGGCTCGCGGTCAACACAAAATAAGCGCCGATCAACATAATCATACTTTCTGAAAACACACTTAACCAAGCGGCCGCCAGGGCGCCATAGGACGGAATCAACCAACGATACCCGGCCAAGGTGAGGATAGCGACAAAAGCATAGCCCCAGACCATCTGTCGTTGTCGATTGACCGCGACAATGGTGTGTCCGAACAAATTACTAACATACACAAACACCGCCGCTATGATCAAAATCTGCAACAACGCGCCAGCGGAAACAAAATCCGCGCCAGCTACGAACACCATCACTTGCTCCCCCAACAACCACGCGCCAACCACAAACGGCAAAACCATAATCAACAAACTATCAAACGCATTTTGCAACATGGTTTGAAAACCAACCCGATCTGCCGCCACAAACGAACGGCTCAAAAACGGCAAAACCAACGCCACAAACATGGTGGGAAACATGACCAAAATATCAATCACGCGATAGGCCGCGCCATAAAGACCCACTTCCGCCGGTGTCCGGTACAAAGCCAACAACAAAATATCAGCACGCAAATAAACCAGATTAAAAACCACTGACAGCGCCACTGGCCACGATCGTTGCATAATTTTTTGTAGCAACGCCCAATCCCAACGCAACCGAATTGACACGAACGGATTGAGCCAAATCCAGGTAGCAAAAAAACTCACGACGCTAGCGATCGTCCCCACCCATAAGACCGCCGTCAAACCGCCACCCAGCCGCGCGGCCAACCACACTCCGCCCACCAGCACCACTCGACCCAACACCTCGGCTAGCGCCACGCGCGCCATCGCTAACTTGGTTTGAAACACCCCCACCAAAATTTGTTGCATTACGATTGCCCACAGCGATAGCGCCACGATCCAAGTATTGACTTTGACCGGCGCCGCATACGACAACCACATCATCACGGCCACACCCAAACCCAAAATCACCAGCGAGCTCACCATCCGCAGAGTAAACACCACGCTAGCGATATGCCGCTCTTCTGCCGGATCAAGCTCCCGCTCGGATAGCAGCTGCACGATGAATACATTTAATCCCAAATCAACCGCGATACTAAAAAAAGTAAGATAAGCAATGATGGTGGTGTAATAACCATACTGCTCCGGGCCAAGTAAGCGTGTGATGATAGCAATCGCCGCCACACCTAACGCCGTAGCCAGCGCTTTGCCGCCAATCTGCCACAAACTGTTCCGCGCCAGAGAATGAGTAATAGAAGTCATGAGATTATCCTAGCATTATCGCACATTCGGTGCTATACTGATTTCGATTAGGACTAAATTTTCATCACATGAAAATTCTCGGCATTGACCCCGGCATTGAGCGGTGCGGTTGGGCTGTGGTGACGGAAGAAAACAGAAAACCGCGGCTGGAGGCCGTTGGTTGTATCATCACTCCGCGGATTGATCTGCCGGCGCGGTTGTTGTTGTTGCAAAACGCACTCGCCGATATTATTCGTCAACATCGTCCCGAGCGCGCGGCCGTGGAAGAATTGTTTTTTGCCAAAAACACCAAAACCGCGATGATCGTCGCTCATGCGCGCGGCGTAATTCTCGTAACCCTAGCGCAACAAAATATTCCCACGGTTTCGTTCACCCCCAACGCCATAAAACTCGCCGTCGCGGGTTCCGGCCACGCGGATAAATCACAAGTCCAACGCATGATCAAAGCTATCCTCGCGCTCAAAGAAACCATCAAACCGGACGATGCGGCGGATGCGGTAGCGATTGCGCTGTGCGGATTACAAACGATGAAATTCTCGTAAACCGTAACTGGTAATCCGTAACTCGTAACTTAAAACAAAAAAGGGGTCAACCCTTTTTGTTTTATTTCCATACTTCTTTACTTCTTTTTATTTTTATCGTACTGACGAGAGTATTGCTCTTCTTCAACCGCAACAAGGACTTTTTGTGCACGTCCCGATTCTGAATTTCTCCTACGACGAGGGTCGTCCGATTTATATATATCAGAAAGTAAACCCCTTAATTTGGTAGATTGTTCCGATAGCTCTACATCGGTCTTTCTCTTTATTGCCTCTCGTAATTCATACTCAATTTTTGCTTCTGTTTCCTTCCAATCAGCTATTCCATCGAGTGTATCTACATTTCGAACTTCTTTTCCTTGCCTAATCTCGGCTGCCACCCCTCGATGAAACGCTCCAGCTACAGCCATTACTTTTGCTTTGGCAGGATCCTGAACTCTCTCTAAAGGATCAAAAACTTTAAAATTTCTGGCTTCTTCTGAAATATCACCTTTAGTTTCTGCGCCCATATTTTTTAGGTTAAATTATTATACCTAAATAATACTCTCTCTGGGGGGGGGTGCAAGAGGTGATGGGGATAATTATGGCTTGTTCATTATGAGTCCCCCAGCGGCGAAGCCAGGTATTCCGAAGGGACACGTGAGCGCGGCGGCGCGAGCATGAGCAAATTTTCAGCAGAAAATTCTGCGGTCACGGAGGAATGGCTGGCGAGACGCTGGGGGACGGGCGGATGGAAGCAGGCCTTCGACAAGCTCAGGCAATAATCACCCTCTCCTAACCTCTCCCATCAAGGGAGAGGGAGTTCACCTTCGCGGCCATGATGAAATCGTTTTCTGATAGGCCGCCGATGGTGTGAGTGGTGAACTCTAATTCAACACTGCCCCAATGGACGTGCATGTCGGGGTGGTGACCTTCTTGTTCGGCAATCTCGGCTACTTGATTGACAAATTTCATCGTCTCTTGAAAATTTTTGAACTTGAATTGCCGCGTGATTTTTTTATCCGCCAAACGCCAGCCCAAAACTTGCGCCAACAGTTCGCGCGCTTCCTCGTCGCTCATCGCCGGCATACCACCTTCGCACGGTACACATTTTTTTTGCGTTAAATCATTCATAGGTATTGCCTGAGCGGAGTCGAAGGCGCCCTTCGACAAGCTCAGGGAATAATTAATTTTTTTTCTTCGTACTCAACTTCTTCTAGTCGCGCTTTTGTTTTTGGATGTCGCGGCACAAACAGCGAGCAACAATCTTCGTGCGGCTCAATGGAAATATCATACGTACCGATACGCTTGGCCTCATCCATAATTTCCTGTTTATCAAAACCGATAAGCGGGCGGAATAAGGGCAACGCACTGGCCGCAGAAACCACGCTCATGTTCTCGAGCGTCTGTGAGGCCACTTGCCCGAGCGCGTCCCCACTCACCAACGCCTGGCAATGTCGAGCGCGCGCCACCACATTCGCTTGTCGCATCATTTCTCGACGATACAACAACACCGCGTATTTCATATCCGCTTTGGCGAGGACCTGTTTTTGAAAGGGCAAAAATTCTTGCAGTAATAATTCGCCGGCCGAGCCTTGCCAACGGTTGAGCACGGCCGCGAGTCGTTTTACTTTTTCAATCGAACGCCGATCGGTTTGCGGATAGGAATGGAAATGCACAAAATCACAAATCGCACCGCGCCGCATCATGCGCCACGCCGCCACCGGTGAATCAATTCCGCCGGATAACAAAACCAACACGCGCCCGCTCGTACCCGTGGGCAATCCACCAGCTCCCCACCACCGCTCAAACCCGACAAACGCTCGACCGTTTACGAATTCTAACTGAATCGTGCAATCAGCTTTTTTTAAATTAACTTGCCAGCCAGTGGCTTGCTGAACCGCGCGACCCACCTGTGTAGCCGCTTGCAGAGAATTAAACGAGACGGTTTTATCGGAGCGTTGAACTTTTATACGGAAGGTTTTAATCTCCTTTTTTGTCATTGCGAGCAGAGCGGAGCGAGGCGTGGCAATCTGACCTTGTTGAATCGAGATTGCTTCGTCGGGCTCGCAATGACAATTTTTTTGTAATAATTCCAAAACTGCGGCGGCGACTTTTTCCAAATCCAAACTGCCGACTTCCCAAGCGACCAGAATAGTCGCCGCGCCGAATACGCGCTTAAGCGCTAGCAATAAATTTTGATCGTGCTTATCTCCACCCCCAGCCACAATAAAACCGGCGGGAATTTTTTGCACGCGAACACCCGGTGCCACCCGCTTAATATTATCTCGCAATGCATCCTCAAAAAAACCGCGATTAGCGCCTTTCAAACCGATTTCCGAAGTGTGGATGATGTATACTGGTTGCATTGATTGATGGTAACAAACTTCCCCAAAAAAATAAACTCACCGCCTTCTACGATGGCGAGTTAAACTTACTTTACTTACTTTACTTAGTTCTTAATTTACTGCACCCGCACAAACCTCCTTTTACCTACTTGAATTACCTGCCCGCGATAGTGGCTGGCTGGGGCAGTTGATTCTTTAATTTGATTTTGTTCATTATTATGAACATACCACACACCGCCCTGGGTGATTAGTCGTCGCGCTTCTGATTTTGAACTAACCAAATGACTGTTAACCAACACATCAACGATGGTTTTATCAGCCGAGCCCAAACGATACGCCGTAATATTCGGCGGTAATTCTTTATCGCGAAATTGTTTGTTAAAACTATCCTGCGCCGCCCGGGCCGCGCGTTCCCGGTGATACAATTTTACAATTTCAAATCCCAGCCGCGCTTTGCGATCACGCGGTTCCAATTTTTCATACACACTGGCGGGCGTATCGGTAACTAATTGGAAATACTTTTCCACCAACGCATCCGGTATGGACATAATTTTGCCAAACATATCCGTCGGCGCATCAGTCAAGCCAACATAATTACCCAAACTCTTACTCATTTTTTGTTTGCCATCGAGTCCCTCGAGTAACGGGACGGTCACGACATCTTGCTCCGGCAAACCATACCGACGCTGAACCTTGCGACCCATTAAGAGATTAAATTTTTGATCTGTACCGCCGAGCTCAACGTCCGCCGCCAGCGCCACCGAATCATATCCCTGCAGTAGCGGATACAAAATTTCCAGCATACTAATAGCTTGGTCGGTCTGTAAACGTTTTTGAAAATCATCGCGTTCGAGAATGCGATCCACCGTAAAGCGTGATAACAATTCGAGAAAAAAATCCGGCCGGCGTTTGGCGTACCACTCACTGTTGTGCCGCACTTCAACCGCCCGCATATTCAAAATCAAATTTGCTTGCTTCACGAATGTTTTTAAATTGGCCCGAATCTCGCGATCCGACAACATCGGCCGTGTTTCAGAACGACCAGACGGATCACCGATCCGCGCCGTAAAATCGCCAATCAACAAAATTACCCGATGCCCTAAATCCTGAAATTGCCGCAATTTGCGCAAGGGTACACTGTGCCCAATATGTAAGTCAGCGGCCGTCGGATCAATCCCAAATTTCACGCGCAACCGCCGACCGGAATGCAATGATTGTTCGAGGTGTACCCGATCAATCACTTCATCCGTTCCTCGCTCCAATAAGATTTGGATTTTGGCATCGTCTATGATACTGTGAGATTTCCGTAACATAAAAACATCTTAGCATGAAAATGTGATAAGATAAAGGGAACGACTAATTGCTAAATTGTTAAATTGCTCAATTGTTGGGGGGTCTGGATTTTTAACAATTTAACAATCGAACAATTTAACAATTTTTTCCATGCCTATCATCAAACAAACCTGGGAGCACTCGTCCGCTCCGCCACCACGGCGCCCAAAACAGCGAACAAATTTTGCCACTGCTATTGGCCGCGGATTATTTGGTTTGCTGGCTTGGCTCGGCCGCGCGGCCGATAGCGTCCTGCGTTTGACAGACCGATTCTCTCCGCGCCGTCTCGTATCTTTCGTGATCATGCTAGGATTTTTTGGCGGCTTGCTCCTGCTGCTGGCAGTGGTGTGGTATTCGCGCGATCTGCCTGATCCCAACCGTTTGATTGACAAACCCACGCGCCAAAGCACACAAATTCTGGATCGCACCGGCAGTCACGTGCTATACGAAATTTTTGATGAACAAAAACGTTCACTCATCACCTTACCGGAAATTCCCCGCGCGGTCATTGCCGCCACCCTCACTGCCGAAGACCGAGATTTTTATAATCACCGGGGCTTTGACTTAAGTGGCATTGTCCGCGCCGCCTACAAAGACCTAACTCGCGCCCGCAAAGCGCAAGGCGCGTCCACCATCACCCAACAGCTCATCAAAAATGCCATTCTAACTCGCGAAAAAACATTTGGCCGCAAAATTCGCGAGTTGATTTTGGCCTGGCGCATCGAACAAAAATTCACCAAAGACCAAATTCTTCAACTCTATTTTAACGAAATCCCCTACGGTTCCAATGTGTACGGGGTTGAGACCGCCGCCCAGACATTTTTTGGAAAATCCGTGCGCGCTGTCTCACTAGCTGAAGCGGCCTTGTTGGCCGCTGTGCCCAAAGCGCCCACCTACTACTCACCGTTCGGCACACATACCGCTGACCTGATCGCGCGGCAACGTGGTATTTTGCGCGCCATGGCCGAGCTGGGAAAAATCACACCGGAAGATGCCGCCCGCGCCGAAGCCGAACCGGTCTTGCAAAATTTGATCAAACAACGAACCAGCATCACCGCGCCGCACTTTGTATTTTTTGTGCGTGATCTGCTAACGCAACAGTTCGGCGAACAAATGATTGACCAGGGCGGATTGAAAGTCATTACCACACTTGACCTCGACAAACAAAAATTAGCTGAAAAAGCCATCGCCGATCGGGCGGATTATATTTTAAAAACCTATAATGCTACCAACGCGGCGCTGGTGAGTTTAGATGTTCCGACCGGTGATATTGTGGCCATGGTCGGTTCCAAAGATTATTTCGATGCGGAAATTGATGGCCAAGTGAACGTAACTCTACAACCACGTCAACCCGGATCATCTTTTAAGCCGGTGGTGTACGCGCTCGCGTTCGAACGCGGCTTCACACCACAAACCGCTACCTATGATGTGGACACGGTATTCAAAAATTACCCCAAAGATTATCAACCGCGCAATTACGACGGCAAAGAACACGGTATTGTTTCCTTGCGCACTGCCCTCGCCGGCTCGCTCAACATTCCGGCGGTGCAAATGCTATCGATGCTGGGCACGGATAATGTGCTCGATCGAGCCCAACAACTCGGCTATACCACGCTCAATGATCGCTCTCGCTTTGGTTTGGCGCTCGTCTTAGGCGGCGGCGAAGTTAAATTGCTCGAGCACGCCAATGCTTACGCCGCGTTTGCTCGCGGTGGGCAGTACCAACCCTACCGGGCCATCTTGAAAGTAACGGACGGTGCGGGCAATATTTTACTCGACCAAACTACGGCCACACCGCTATCCACGCCAGTATTTGACGAACAAGCGGTTTTGAATTTAACCTCCGTCTTAAGCGACAACAACGCTCGATCGTTTATTTTTGGCCAAAACAATTCGCTCATTCTGCCGGATCGAGCCGTAGCGGCCAAAACCGGTTCGACTAATGATTTTCGCGATGCTTGGACTATGGGTTACACCCCGTCGCTGGTAACGGGCGTGTGGGCTGGTAACAACAACAACACCCCACTGAAAAACAGCGCCGGCGCAGTGGCCGCGCCGATCTGGCAACAGTACATGAAAGCAGTAACGGCCAATACGCCGGTAGAACAATTCAAAATACCAGAGACGCGTGTGCCCCGCAATCCATATCTGACTGGCCTGGCGCCAGGTGAAGAACTAGTCCGCCTCAACCGTTTAAATGGTAAGCGCGCGGTTGATACAACACCATCAGAGTTGATCAGCGAACAAATCTATCGCACCGGTCATTCTATTTTGCAGGTGATCGATCCGACAAATCCGGATGGCCCGCCACCCACTGATCCGAGTAAAAACCCACAATATGAAAACTGGGAAAAAGCGGTACGCTCCTGGTATGAACGCCAACGCGTGGCGCTGGAAACGCCTCCAACAGAATTTGATAACGGCGCCATCACTGGCACGCTCTCCGTTACGATCAATCAACCAACCACCAACGCGACCATTCGCGAGGCACTACTGCCGATCAGTGTGCAATATTCCCCCACTGACAATGCCACCGCTCTGCTCTATGTAAATAATTTGCTCCTAGCCAGTGTACCAGCCCAACCAACCATGACCCTCGCTTTGCCGCCGGGTTTGGATTCTGGTTTTTATACTTTGCGAGTGGTGATTCAGGATGCCAACGGCCAAATTGGTCAAGCTAGTGTGCCGATCAGTATGGTGTTACCCCAAACCAACTCGACAGTGAGTTGGTTAACACCGGCTTTTGGCGCCACGATCAGTCGCGCCGCTTTACCGCTGGCGTTCAAACTTACCGTGCCAGACATGCCCGCCGGCTCCAGCGCAGATTTTTCCGTGCGCTCCATTAACAGCGGCACCGTCCGTCAGATCGCTCGTCAGAATGATTTGTCCGGCAATACCATCCAACTCGATTGGACTGGCCCAGCTGACTTGGGCACCCAAGCAATTTCCGTCCGTATTATCCGTCCCGGACAAGAGAATATAGTATCACCTGAATTATATTTCACCATGCGCTAGGGGTACGAACTACAAACCGGTACAAAATATACGAACAAAAAAATCATAAAGTTATTCACAGTTTATCCACACCATAAAACGGCCATACCAGGCCGTTTTATGCACTTACCATCCTGGTTATCCCCAAAAAAATAGGGGCGACTGGTCATCGTCTGACCGTCGCCCAAATACACCACCCCCCACCAGCCAGTCAATTCTTCTACGGCGCAATCCGTAGCCGGAATGGCTGGCAATTATTGCTCTGGTCATTGTCATGCCAATTAGACGTTACAGCAAAAAATGATTCCGTCCCATTGGCTCTGATCTCCGCAAAACGCAGTTCTCCCCGTTCATAACGAACGATATGCACACTACCCGAGGCAAAAAACCGCACCTCCAACCGATCCTGTGAGCCGGTTGACCTCACATTGACCACCCGGACAACGGGCTGATCGACGGCCGACGCTTGCCCCCACATGATATCAGTGTTGACTCGACGCACTGACCACCAGCGCTCCAGCACACCCAGAAATGCCGGCGCTCTGTCCTCGAGCCGTAATTGTGCTCGTAAAGTAGCTCCGTACGGACGACTAAGCACCGCCGACGCCTCGCCCACAAACATCTTAGGCGGAAGCTCGGCGTCTGTTCCTTTACGACGAGGAAATTCAATCTGATACAACTGGAAGGGGGCGTGTGCTGACGAAACCCAATTCAGGGTTGTGGTTAAAACCAAGTCCGGCCCCCCGTTCTCATGCAACACCGGACGCCGAAAGGTAGCGCAGCCATCGTGATACACCACCGAACATTCGCTCTGGGTTACACTGCGACCAATTTGAAACGTCGCCGTGATCGGTTGTGCTCGATCAATGACCTTGATTATCGTACCAGCGGGCTGCCAGCCGAAGAATGACAGGCGCCGTGCTTGGTACCAAACACCAGCACTCCATTCCCTTTGTGCCGCCACGAGCACTGATTGCTGTTCGCCCGGACGCAGGCGACAGTCATACTGTAGCGCCTTTTCTGGCACGGGATCGTTGTGTACGATCGCCAACGCCGGCGCTGGCAACACTGCTGGGTCTATTGGTTTAACATCCTTATCATGACCCCCGTCCACCCGCTGTTCACTCGACATGGTTGTCTCCAGTGGCTTTTTTGAGCCAAAAGGTTGTTCCCCTAACCTATATGCAAAGTATCATGTCCGGTCAACTAGGTCAACCATAATAAAAAAAATAAAAAATCCGCTTTGGTGAGCGGATTTTTATCAAAACGGATTACAGCCCTTCGACAAGCTCAGGGAATAACTTTATTTCCTGAGCGGAGTCCGGTAATCCGGATGGAGTCGAAGGATAAATTAACTCGCCTTTATGGGCATGATAAGATACAGATATTGCCCTGATTGAGCCATTTTTCCAGCTGGCCTAAACACGCCGGGGCTGGACTCGGAAATCACATCCACTTGCACTTCTGCCGCATTCAAATGCTGTAATCCCTCAATAATATAACGATAATTGAACACAATACTTTGTTCTAACCCCTCTACTATAGCCGGTAATACGGTCTTGCTTTCGCCTAGGTTGGCATTAGTAGCGCTAACCACGATTTCACCACCTTTACCTGGTCCCTCGCCCTTACCGGGCTTACAATGCAAAGCAATGTCATTTACACCACCCACGCAGAACAAACTGGCGCGGCGCACGGCCCGCAGTAAATCATCATTGGAACAGAATACGCGCGTCTTATATGTATCCGGAATGATCTGTTCATAGGCCGGGTAGTTGCCTTCAATCAGCCGTGAAGTGAGGGTGGCCGCGCCGATAATAAATTGCACTTGGTTCGAGGCCGAAACGACTTCTACTTCTGCCCCACTGTCTACCCCCAGCAAACGCATCAACTCTTGCGCGGCGCGTAAAGGAACAATGAAACGGCGAGTTTCTTGTTTTTTCTCAAGCGTCATATGTCGCTCGGATAAACGGTAGCTGTCGGTGGCCGCCAGTGTCAATGTGTCGCCATGAATATGAAATAAAATTCCGGAAATCTCCGGCCTAACTTCATTAACCGTAGCTGAAAACAATACTTGCGACAGAGCTTCACGAAACAGCCCTTTATTAAAAATAAAATTTACTTCCTTGGTCACGGCCGGGATTACCGGATACTCCGTAGCGGCAATCGCATGAATTTTGGTCTCCTGATCTGCCCCCTGAATAAGCACCTCGGTGCCCACTAGAGTTAAGGTAATTTCTTTTTGTGCCAATAAAGAAACAATATTGGAGAACAAAGACGCTTGCACAGTTGTCTCGCCAACGGCCTCTACCTGACAGGGCACACGAGCGCTGGTGGTAATTTCTAAATTAGTGGTGGTTAACTCTAACCAACCCTTATCAGCTTTTAATAACACATTATTTAGAATTGGCAAGCTAACATTTTTAGTAGCGATGTGGTTGATTACAGTTAATCCCCAAGCGAGTTCCTCCTGATTACAAATGAGTTTCATATATAAAATTAGTAGTAGTTAATAGTAGGCCTGTGCACAAAGTGTATACTACCCGTTTTTTGGCTGTCAAGATTGAAAAATTATCCACTTCTTGTTCTGGAATACTTCAAGGTTTGGTGTGGATAAAAAATTTTAAAAGGGGATAAAAATAAAGACGCGGGAAAATTTGTGGATAAATTTAAAATTATACACATGGGTGTGCACAAAGGTGTGCACAAATAAAAATCCCGCCAGTAAGCGGGATTATGTTAGGTGTTAGGTATTAAACTTTAAACATTATTTACGTCCGCCGGAATAAACGGACTAACTTGCTTTCCACTCCACCCTCATTGGCGGCTAGATAGAATAAACTCCAACTAACATGTTCAAAGGTGGCAAAGAATAGACCAGTGGCGAGGAGGAGGAGGAAGAAGATGGCTACCCCAGCGGTTTTAACCAAAACCGCCGCAGTCAAACTTAAATAGGCAGCCAGGATACCGGATAGTAATAAGAACGGAACTAGGATAATAATAGCCACAAATGATGCCGCGGTGAACAGCAACAAACCGGCGACGAGTACGAGTACGGCGAATTCGATAGTGGCGAGCCAGGCGCGACTAAATAGGCGCAGGGCTTGGGTAACCGCCAGCCAAAATGGTAAGTCATTAATAATTAAACCGGCCACCACAAATTTACTTAAAAATCCGGTGATGAACGCTAGGGGCACAAATATTAAGAAAAACAGGAAGTAGCCGATGCGATCAACTACTGACGGCCAGATAGCCGCTCCCAGTGATGCCAAGATTATAAACGGGAGCCAAGCGGCCAGAGTGCGCAAAATCGCCAAACCCAAAAATGACCAGTAATTACTGGAGGCGTGTTGGATGGCGGTGCGGAAGGTAAAACGTTTTTTTTGCTCAATTAGCGCCGGGATTTCAATTAAAACCGCTTGGGCAGTGAACAGTAGCCAGGAGATGACTAGGGTTACGACCACACCAACGACAAGCGCTAAAATGCTCGGTAATAGATTATAGGTAAAAGCATTGGCAATACCCTTACCCAGAATAATTATTAGCGCCTGAATTACAGCCAGTCCGTTGGTGGCCACTTCGAACAGAAAATTAAGCAGGCGGTCATAGTTACGTAACACGAAATCAAGCTCGCCGCCACCACCGATTACCGCGGTAATGAAACCAAATACCAGAAGACCACGCACACTCACAGTAAGACGGGCCGCGCGCCAGAGCAGGGAACGGAAGTTGAAACTGGTCATAGAAATAGTAAATTAAGAACTAAGTAAATTAAGAACTAAGTTTAGTATACAACAAAAAAGAGTGGTTGCCCACTCTTTTTTAGTTTATGCACTTAATTTACTTACTAGCTTAATTTACTCCCACTGGTGCGGGTTTGAAAAATGCCTCGAATTCGGCGCGTTCCAGGGTTTCTTTTTCTAGCAAAGCACGGGTGATTTTGTCTATCAAATCACGCTGACTCGTGATGATTTTTTTGGCGAGCTCGTGGGCCTGGCGAATAACATTGGCGACTTCTTGATCAATGCGTTCGGCGGTTTTTTCGGAATAGTTGCGTTGTTCCGAAATACTCTTGCCTAAGAAAATCATATCTTCGTGTTCGCCAAAGGTCATTGGTCCTAGTTCAGTGGACATACCGTAATCCATTACTAGATGGCGGGCTAATTCAGTGGCTTTGCGCAGGTCATCCGATGCGCCGGTGGTGATCTCTTCAAAAATTTCTTGTTCAGCCACATAGCCACCCAGCATGCTGGCCATGTTGGCCAGCATTTCCGAGCGAGTGTGCAGTTTGCGGTCGTTATCCGGCAGTTTTAAGGTGTAGCCAGCGGCCCGACCGCGAGAGATAATAGAAATTTTATGCACGGGATCAGCTTGAGGCAATTCGTGCGCCACAATAGCATGACCAACTTCATGATAGGCCGTGATCTTTTTTTCAGCTGGCGACAAGAGATGGCTTTTGCGTTCTGGTCCGAGCAGTACTTTTTCAATACTCAAGAGTACCATATCGAGCGTGATTTTTTTCTTGTTTTCACGCGCCGCTTTGATGGCCGCTTCATTCAGCACGTTGGCCAAATCAGCGCCCGAGAATCCCGGCGTGCGTTCGGCGACAGTGCGCAAGTTCGCTTCAGTTACCAGCGGTTTTTTCTGAGCATGAATTTTCAAGATAGCTTCGCGGTCATTGATATCAGGTAAATCTAACATCACCCGGCGATCAAAGCGACCGGGGCGCAGGAGTGCCGGGTCAAGAACATCAGGGCGATTGGTCGCGGCAATAACCACCACACCTTGGTTTGGTTCGAAGCCATCCATCTCCACCAAAATTTGGTTTAGGGTTTGTTCGCGTTCATCATGTGATCCGCCCAAACCGGAACCGCGATGACGGCCAACCGCGTCGAGTTCATCAATAAATAAGATGGCCGGCGCGCTTTTTTTAGCTTTTTGGAAAGCGTCGCGTACGCGTGACGCGCCCACCCCGACAAACATTTCCACAAATTCTGAACCGGAAATGTGAAAAAACGGCACTTGCGCTTCACCAGCCACGGCTCGGGCCAACAATGTTTTGCCTACACCCGGTGGGCCCAATAATAATACGCCCTTGGGGATTTTTGCCCCCATTTCTGTAAATTTTTTCGGATTTTTTAAAAAATCAACTATCTCTTCCAGTTCTTGTTTGGCTTCATGCGCGCCGGCCACTTGGGCGAAGGTGACAGCATGTTTTTTGTCCGGGTTAGTTTCGCGTACGCCACTTTGACCGAACATTAAGGTTTTACGATTCATGCCTTGTACTTGGCGCACCATGAAGAACACTAGGGCCGCGATTAATAAAAACGGAATCATAAATGGCAAAATAGTGCCGAGGAACAGTCGACTGGTGCTTTCACCTTTAATTTCCAGGGGGACAGCTTGAAGTTTAGCCGGATCAACTCCGAGATTGCGTAGGGTGGTGGTCAAAGATTCACCCGGTTCTTTGTAAGCCGATACCAGCGTACCATCTTTTAACGTGATCTCGATTTTTTCATTATCTTGCACGATACGGGTGACTGATCCCTCGTTCAAAATGCGGGGAATGTCGGTGATGCTGATGTCTTTGGGCGTCGCGGTGGGGCGCACGAAGAAGCTAAACACACTGGCAATCAACAAGAACGCCAGCAAGAGGATAGAAAAGTTTTTGAGGAGTGGTTTCATGGGTATGATGTATATACTTGTTAAACTGCCAACGATTACTACGAAGGTACAAATCTTTACGAAACATACGAATAAGATTAATTAACCCATTCGTACTATTCGCGTCCATTCGTAACTTCGTAGTAATAGATCCTTTAGGCAGTCGCTGTCGGTTCCGCCGGGGTTATCTGCGGTTTTCTGCTTAAACCAAGCCGATGTTGTTTTGGCTCAAGTGAAATCACGGTGAATTCGAGGGTATCACCCGGTTGAGCGAGTGACTCCGGAGTTTGGCCGGGAGCGAGCGCCAGTTCGGAAATATGTGCCAAGCCATGGATGTCTTCATCGAGTTCAACAAATAAACCAAACGGATTTGATTTGATCACTTTACCGTTGACTTTTTGACCGGCGGCGTATTTTTCCGCTACATGTTCCCACGGGTCGGCCTTGAGCGCTTTTAATGACAGCGATATTTTTGTGCCGGAAATATCAATAATTTTAGCAGATAGTTCATCACCCACTTTGACAATGTCGCGCGGGTCTTCCACGCGTTGCCAAGCCAGTTCGGAAATGTGAACTAACCCCTCAACGCCTTCGTCAAACTCTACAAACGCGCCAAATGGCACCACGCCGGTTACTTTGCCTTTGACAGTCGTGCCGACAGTATATTTGGTGAGAATTTCCTTTTGTTTTTCTTCATGGGCGGCGCGTTCTGATACAATGATTTTATTTTCTTGTTCATCCAAATCAATGATGCGTACCGGCATTTCTTTGCCGATGAAGGCGCGCAAGTGTTCGAGGATTTTTTGTTTATCGCCGCCATCAATGCGGGGGTAGTTTTCCGGTGATAATTGCGAAACCGGCAAGAAGCCGCTGGAGTTGGCTACGCGCACCACCACGCCGCCTTTGTTGGCATCGGTAATCGTGGCCAATAATGTTTCTTTTGAGTCGTAGAGCGCCCGCAAATTTTTCCAGGCCTGTTTGTGACCGGCCGCTTTGAAGGACAGTTCCATTAAACTGCGCTCGTTTTCGATATCAAGCACGGTGGCAATAACCTTATCACCAACTTTGACGTTTTCGGTCTGGCCGGATTCATCATACAGTTCTTCCCCGCGCACTAACCCGCAGGTAACGCCATCAATATCAATAAGAACCTCGTTTTTACCTTTTGACAAAACTATTCCTTCTACCAAGTCACCCTGCTTGGGTAAGGGTACATTGGGGAGCTTTAAAAGTTCCTTCATCTTGGACTCTTTGAGCACTGTTTCCATATTTTGATAATACTCGGGTTTTAGAAATCATGAAGATTCCCCAACCCGCCGCCGTTTTAAGCACCACGCCGGAGATGCAAAAGATGGTGATATAGTAAAGGAAAGGCGGGAAAAATGCAAGCCCTGTTCGGAATCTCCTCCCGCCCGTCCCTCGAGCGGCTCGGTAGGTCTGATACGGAGTGCACATAATTTTCTGCTGAAAATTTGTTAGACTCACGCCGGCCGCGTTCCGTCGCACTCCTTAATCAGACCTACCTTCACCGCTCGAGGGACTCTATTGGTGTTATTCTTCGAGCGGAGTCGAGAAGCACATTTTTCGTCGAGGCGAGAGGGGGTGAAGGGGGAAAAATAAATGAAATAAAAAAACGGGCAGGGAACGACATACTCGATCCTTGCCCGCTAAGGTTGTGGTACCCACTTTACTTTAGGGGGTATTCACGATTGAGAATGAGCATCGCGCGGAGGGCGATTCGTGCGGCGGTTTCGTCTCCGGTGACTTTGAATACGTTCGTGCGCCGATTACCGTAGATCGCGTTCACCGATCCCGCCCAATACTCTCCCGGAGTTTTTCCGTGGGTGAGGCACCATACGAAAATGGTCGCTGACTCCATTGAGTAGAGCAAGACGCCTCGCTGAACGAGCTCGTCGTGAAGTGCCAACAAGCGAGGTGGAATGTACCCGTTGTCGTCGGGGCGAGCCTGCCCCTCGTTGAAACAACTGGTTGTCGCCTCGATGCCGAGGTAATGAGGAGCGGCGATTTCTTGCGCTGCTTTTTCAAGCGCCATGACCACTCGATAATCGGCGAGTGCCGGAAATTCGGGTGGTGCCCAATTGTCGCTTGCACCGTCTAGGCGTACCGCACCAGTCACGATGGCCGATTCTCCCACGCTCGGATTTTCCCAAAGCGTTGAACAGGAACCGACGCGGATGAATCGTCGCGCTCCGGAACGCACCGCTTCAGGAAGCACGATGCCTGTTGTTGCGCTACCCATGCCGGTGGTGACCACGGACATAGGGATACCTTCATGCGTACCCGTGTAGCTGATAAGCCCACGGTGATGACCGACCTCCTTTCCATGCAGTAGCTGTGTCCCAATCATCTCGGCTCGTTCAGGCGAGCCGACTAACAAACAATGAGGAGCGAGGTCCCCTCCCCTCGTTCCGATGTGGTACTGACGCCCATCATCTGCCACAGGACGATCCGCATCTACTGTTCTCTCCATGGTCTTCTCCGGTTGTAGGTTCAGGATTTTTGTATACTATTTCAAAGCGAAAAAAAAGTCAATAGTATTTGCAAACTCAATTTTTAAAAGCGATGATGAGAAAATAATAAAAAAGCGGGCAGGGGTCGACGTGTTCGAATTGGGTTGTCAATGGAAAGTGAAGAGTAAAAATCCTGTTGACTCCCCCGTCGTTTTGCTGTAAACTTATGGCATGCAAATTACTTTATCAGGGTTACGATCGGTTACGATTCAGCGCAATGGCGCGGTTGGGAGCGCTACTATTTTGATTGATCCGGAAGTAGGGGGTAAGCCGGCGAAAGATGTGGCGGCGGTGCTGGTGAGCCATCCGGACGAGGCGGCCGCTGTGGCGAAAATATTTACTGATGCGTTTGTGATTGCCGGGCCGGGTGAGTATGAAATCAAAGATGTTTTGGTGCGCGGTGTAGCATCGGACGATGGCCGAATTTTGTACGCGCTCGAAGACGATGGCATTACGTTTGGGTATTTAAGTGATTCCAACCAGGCCGAAATTAATGACGATCAACTCGATATGTTAGGGACGATTGATGTGCTGTTTGTGCCGGTTGGCGGCCAGACCACGCTCGACGCCAAGCGCGCCATGCATTTGATTCAAGAGATTGAACCGCGTCTGGTGATTCCGATTATGCATTCCGTCGCGGGTTACGATAGCGTTGAGGTGTTTGCGCGCGGTTTTGGTTCAGCTGTCGAACGGACGGATAAATTAAAATTGACAAAAAAGGATTTACCGACCAGTGAAATGAAGTTGGTGGTATTGGAATAAATGATTAGGGTATGAACTACGAACCGGTACGAAAGATACGAACAAAAAATTCGTTTCGTAATTTTCATATAATTTCGTAGTTCGTACCCTTGAAACCCGGTTTATGAAAAGAGGTCATCGGGGGCTCATGATTACCGTGGTTGTCGCTCTTACTGGTTTACTGGTCGGGTTTTGGATTTGGGCGGCGCCGGTTTTGTTGGCGGCTAGGGCACGCAGTGTGTCGCTGTTCAGCGTATTCGGGCGCGAGCTCAACAGCGCGGCAAAAAATGGTACGGCGGCCATGCCAAATTTGCAAGCGTTGCTCGCGCCGGTCGCGCCATTGCCTCCGGCTATAGTTGAACAAATTGATAGAGCGTTGGATAAAAAATTAGCCGTTCCGACGCCACGGTTACCGGAATCAGAGAGTAGAAAAAAGAAATAATTTTTATACTGTCATTGCGAGGAGCACCAGCGACGTGGCAATCTCGAGCGGGATTAACACAGATTGCTTCACTTCGTTCGCAATGACAAAGGTATCTTTATGGCAAAAGAGAAAGAACAACCAACCACCAATCCCATCGGCAATTTGGTGCCGCGTTCATTGCAACAGGAAATGGAGGAGAGTTATTTGGATTATGCCATGAGCGTGATTGTATCACGAGCTTTGCCGGACGCGCGGGACGGTTTGAAACCAGTTCATCGCCGTATTTTGTACGCCATGGGCGATATTGGTTTGCGCGCGAATGCCAAATTCAAAAAATCCGCGTTCGTGGTGGGTGAAGTGATGGCCAAATATCATCCGCACGGCGACTCTTCCATTTACGAAGCGATGGTGCGTATGGCGCAGGAATTTTCCATGCGCTACCAGCTAGTCAACGGTCAGGGCAATTTTGGCTCAGTTGACGGAGATTCGGCCGCGGCAATGCGTTATTGTGTGACGGGCGATGCTCTAGTGGTTACTGATCGCGGGCTTATGCCTATCAAAGATATTTCGCAGGCAGAAAATATTTCGATATCCGTACTGTCGCGCGAGCGAGAGATTAATACAGCATCGAAGTGGTTTGATAGCGGCATTCATCCTACACTGAAGGTGCGCACGCGCCAGGGCTATACAATTCAAGGTTCACGGAATCATCCGGTATTGGTGTGGTCTAATAACCCCACGACCGGTCCTGGGTATACTTGGAAATTATTGAGTAAGCTAATAGTTGGTGATGTGGTGGTAATTGATCGTACCGCCGATTTGTTGTGGCCGAAAAATCCGATTGCGCTTCGAGATTTTTATATCACTGATCAAGACATGAAACGGCGTTGGCAAAAGAAAATACTACCCACCCAGCTTGATGAAAATTTGGCGCACATTATGGGCGCGTTACTGGCCGAGGGTACATTAAAAGAAAAGGAGCTCGAATTTTGTAATAGTGATCCTTGGTGGATAGCGGAATTTGAACGACGTTGGCAAGCAGTGTTTCCTGATTGTCGTTTGCATAAGTTCGAGCGACAGCCGTCATCATACGGTAAAAAACCGTACTATACGTTTGAGATTCATTCTCAACACGTGATTACATTTTTGCGACGATTGGGATTGGTACCGACAAAATCACCACACCGCTTGATCCCCGCTAGCATCATGTGCTCGCCCAAATCAGTCGTGGCGGCTTTTCTTCAGGCATATTTTGAAGGTGATGGCGGTATCAGTTTTTCTGATACTATGACCGAGTTGTCGGCTGTTTCTGCCAGCGAACGGCTGATTCAACAATTACAGATTTTATTATTGCGTTTCGGAATTCCGGTAGCGCGGCGGTTTGATAGCTATCGTACTATGCACAAAGCGTATATCCGCGGGCTGGCTAACTATCAGTTGTTTCGTGAGCAGATCGGATTTGCATCGCCGCGCAAGATTGCCAAATTGGATGCCGCTATTGCGCGCTTGCATAAACAGTGTTCCGCGACTGACTACGTACCGTTTTTAGCTAATTTCGTTCGTGCCCATACCGATCAGGCGTCTTCTTGGGAGGGAAGAGATTTTGTGCAAAAACGGAATTTTGATCGTTACAATACACTGGCACAGCATGCACCAAAAATAGTGAGTGTGATGGAACTAGCGGCACAACCAGGAGTGGGCGAGCTTTTTGCTACGCTCATGGAGCAGCATTACTTGTTTGATCCGATTGTAGCAATCGAAGATGGCGGACGACAGCAAGTGTATTCATTGCGCGTAGATAGCGCTTGTCATTCTTTTGTTGCTAATGGTTTTATTAATCATAACACGGAGTCAAAATTAACCGGCTTAGCCGAAGAATTGTTGGCGGACTTGGATAAAGACACGGTGGATTTTATTCCCAACTACGATGCCTCGATTCAAGAGCCGCGCGTTTTGCCGGCTAAAATTCCTAATTTGTTGATCAATGGCACGATGGGTATCGCGGTCGGTATGGCGACGCAAATTCCGCCGCATAATTTAAGCGAAGTGCTCGACGCGACCTTGCATTTGATTGATCAACCGGAAGCGAGTGTTATGGATTTATTGCAGTTTGTAAAAGGCCCGGACTTTCCGACCGGCGGCGTGCTTTATGGTGAAAAAGATTTAGTGCAAGCATACACCACCGGCAAGGGCGGCGTGGTGGTGCGCGCCAAAACCGACATGGTGGAGCGGGCTGATGGCAGTACCAATATAATTGTTACCGAAATTCCATATCAAGTGAACAAGTCGGCCTTGCTTGAAAAAATTGCCGATTTGGTTAAGGACAAAAAAATCGAAGGCATTCGCGATTTGCGCGACGAATCCGATCGGGAGGGCATGCGCATCGTGGTGGAGTTAAAAAAAGACGCGTACCCGAAAAAAGTTTTGAACCGGTTGTTCGAGTTCACGCAGTTGCAAGAAACATTTCATTTCAATATGTTGGCGTTGGTGGATGGTGTGCAACCGCGTGTTTTGAATTTAAAAGAATTTTTAGAGCAATATATTGCTCATCGCGCGGTTGTTATCCGTCGGCGCACGCAATTTGAATTGAACAAAGCGGAAGATCGACTGCATATTTTGGACGGTTTGAAAATCGCGCTTGATAACATTGATGCGGTGGTAAAATTGATCAAGCAATCCAAAGATCGCGACGAAGCGCGCCATGGCTTGATGAAAAAATTCAAACTGTCCGAGCGTCAGGCCAATGCGATTTTGGAAATGCGTTTGCATCAGCTCACAAACCTGGATCGGGCTAAGATTGAAGACGAAATAAAAGAGAAGCGCGCTTACATCAAAGAGCTCAAAGAAATTTTGGGAAACCGTCAGAAATTATTTAGCGTCATGGTGGGCGAGATCAAGGAACTGCGCGCCAAGTATGGCGACGAGCGCCGTACCAAAATTATCAAACAAGGGATTGATAATTTCACGGCAGAGGATTTGATTCCGAACGAGCCGACTATCGTTACGCTGACGCGCGCCGGCTACATCAAGCGTTTGCCGCCCGACACCTTTAAAGTACAAGGCCGCGGCGGTAAAGGCGTGAAGGGTTTGGAAACGCGTGATGATGATGTGGTTGATCAAGTGCTGGCCACGACTACACACGCGACACTTCTTTTCTTCAGTTCGCGCGGTCGGGTGTTTACACTCAAGGCGTATGATTTACCGCTCGCTTCGCGCACGGCCAAAGGCCAATTGGTGGTAAACTTTTTACAGTTAGCGGCTGATGAACAAATCTCCGCCATTTTACCGCTGGAAGAAATGGATGTGTCCTATAAATATTTTTTCATGGCCACCGCCAAGGGCTTGGTCAAGAAAAGCGCGATTGCGGATTTCAAAAATATTCGCAAATCCGGTTTGATCGCCATTAAGTTAAAAACCGACGATTCGTTGATGTGGGTCAAACCATCAGGCGGCACAGATGAAGTTATTTTGGTTACGGCACAAGGCCAAGCCGTGCGTTGTTCGGAAAAACAAATTCGACCGATGGGCAGGAACGCGGCCGGCGTGCGCGGGATGCGCTTGAAAGGCAAAGATCAAATCGTTGGTATGGACATTATGGAAAAAGCCACCAAGAGTTCTGATTGTCAGGTGCTCGTGATCATGGCTAACGGCTATGGCAAGCGCACAAGTTGGAGCGCGTACCGGTTGCAAGGTCGGGGCGGTTCTGGTATCAAAACCGCCAAGATTGTGCCCAAGACCGGTCCGATTGTGAGCGCGTTTATAGCCAACGCCAAGGCTATGACCGGTGAGGATATCATTATCATTTCCGAAAAAGGCCAAGTGATCCGCCTACCATTTAATTCAATCTCCACCTCCGGCCGCGCCACCCAAGGCGTACGCGTGATGAAGTTTAAAGAAGAGGGCGATAAGGTGGCATCAGTTACGTTTGTGTAAGGCATTGTAATCAGTACTTGTAAAAAGAGCCCGCTCGGGCTCTTTT
>CAZBFB010000011.1:0-3408 GCA_964491085.1 uncultured Gammaproteobacteria bacterium
TCCGAAACGACAAGAAAAAATCCCCGCTCATAAACCCCAGCAACGCCCCCGACTTCGACCCCAACAACAAATCCCCGATCATGATATACAACCCATACTCCAGTTTCTTAAACGTCGCTACCCCCGCCGCAATCACGGCAATAATAAAAACAATATTCCCAAACGCCGGATAAAAAAATCCAGCATAAGAAGCCAGTTCGACTAAAACAATAAGCAGCAATGACCACTTAGAAAATTGCTTCATGGGTTCATAACCATAAAAATTTTTCCATTACTGACCCCCGAATAATTCTTTAATAAACGAGTAGAAGATTAGTTATAGCGCCTGTTCCTTCTTAAACGATTTCTTAATCTGAAAAAACTGCACCAAGCCGGCCAACAGCAACCCGACCGGCGACAAAAAACTCACCACCACCCAACTGAAAAATCCCAAATGCTTGCGGGCGTAGTAGCGCATGCTGGTTTGAATCACGGCTTGTTTTTTTATCGCGCTCACCTGCGCAAAACTTTTTCCTTTCGCGTGGGTTGCTCGCGCCGTCGGCAAGTACCAAATATCAACGCCATGCTGAATTGCCCGTGCGCAAAAATCAACTTCCTCATACCACAAGAAAAAATTTTCATCCCACCCCCCGAGCTCTTCCCACAATGTTCTCCGGAAAGCCAGAAACGCACCCATCACTTGTTGCGTCGGCTGGGCCGTATGATAATCAAAATTAGGTAAAAAATATTGTTTGAGACAAGCCAAACTATGCGCAAAAAAATTATGCACTTTCAAAATGGTTAACAAAAAAACGCATAACGTCGGAAATCCGCGCACTGACGGTTGAATATCACCCCGCGGCCCCTGAATCTGTCCGCCAATAATTCCGACATTCGGATGCGCCACAAAAAACTTTTCCATCACTTGCATGGCGCCATCCATAATCGCCGCGTCCGGGTTAAGCAATAAAATATATTCGCTCCTAGACACGCGCGTTCCCTGATTCACCGCGCGCGCAAAACCGGCATTGTCTTGGTTGGCAATAAGTTTCACCTCCGGAAAATCCGTTCGCGCCACAGCTCCGCTCCCGTCTACCGAAGCATTGTCCACACAAAAAAACTCCGTCCCCGCCGGCGCATATTTTTGCAACGATGCCAAACACCGCGCCAACAATTCGCGGACATTCCAAGAAATGACAATAACGGACCAAATCTTGGGTTTAGCTTCAGTAGGTGCAGTAGCTTCCATAGCTTTTAAATTATTCTTCGAGCAGAGTCGAGAAGTCGGAGAGCGAGACAAATAACGAATAAACCCTTCGACATCCGTCTCGGCGCGGCCGATCCGCGACGGAAGCTCAGGGAATAATTATGTGGTGAGTTTGTCGAACCATATTTCCTGAGCGGAGCGCTAGCGAAGTCGAAGGATCGTCATTCGACATTCTGATTTCGTCATTTAAGCTTGTACTTTCTTCTGAAATATCTCCCGAATAATATCTTCAATCGGCACTTCGCCGATCAAAATATCATCCACCGGCAATTTGGTTAAAATTGCGGCAGCGGATTTTTTCACATCTTTGTCCGGCACTTCAAGTACCACCCGCATTTTATCGTGCTCACGAATCAAGCCGTATTTTTCCAAGTCCTTTTTGAATACCGGCGCGGTGAAGGTGATGGTCAAAATTTTATGCTTGGCATGTTCATCAATCAAACTTTGCAACGCGCCGTCAAATATAATTTGGCCATGATCAATAATAATCACCCGTTTGCATAATGCTTCGACATCTTCCATGTAATGCGACGTCAGTATGATCGTCGTTTTGGTGCGTTCGTTGTACTCGCGGATAAACTCGCGAATTTTTTGTTGCGACACCACATCCAACCCAATCGTCGGCTCGTCCAAATACAAAATCTTCGGCTCGTGCAACAACGCCGCGATCAATTCCATTTTCATCCGCTCCCCCAACGATAATTTACGCACCGGCACTTCGAGCAAATCTTTGACGTTCAACAACTCCGCCATCTCGGCCACGCGCCGCTCGTATTTTTGTTGCGGAATTTCATAAATTTCTTTGTTCAACAAAAAAGTATCTTGCGCCGGCAAATCCCACCACAACTGATTTTTTTGCCCCATCACGATGGCAAACTGTTTTTGATACGCGCGCTGGCGTTCCCACGGCGTGTAACCCAACACCGTAGCCACACCACCCGAAGGATAAAGAATGCCGGACAACATTTTTAGCGTCGTGGTTTTTCCCGCGCCGTTCGGACCCAAAAAACCAACTAACTCCCCTTCGGCAATGTCAAAACTCACGGCTTTCACTGCTTCGACATTTATTTTCTCCCGCTTAAACAAACTTTTCAGCGCCCCCTTGAAGCCGGCTTGTTTCTTAAACGAGCTGTAGGTTTTGGTGAGATTGGCTACATGAATAGTGGACATAATGATTGTAATTATACATTAAGATGAAGCGCTTGAATAGTGCCGCAATGACCACTGCCATAACTTACGGGAAATAAATACTAGCAATATTGTTACTCCCAACGCCTCCGCTACAAGCGGCCAATGTACACCTTCAATTGCGGCCCGTGCCGGAATGGTCGTCATGACAAGTATCGGTACTACTAACGAAAAAATAATCCGCGCCGCGCCCCGAAAAATACCTCCGGGAAAACGAGAAATTTCCAGCACATGAAAAAATAATGAATCAAACGCCCACGAACGCACAATAAAAAAGGTAACTGATTTGATAATAAACACAAACGATAAAAACGCAACGTAACCAACAGCCACGAACATAAGCCATGACAAAACAGCCACGCCTGATACAACGCCTAAGCCGATAAAACCTTGCGTGGCAATAAACCCCACAAAGACAAGTCGAATTAGATCTTCCACATCAATCCCGTGCAAAAATAAATGATACTGCGAGTCAGTCGGCTTGGTGAGCCATTGATCAAACCGGCCTCGCTCCACTAAATCTTGCAAACCGATAAGTCCGCTCAAATAGGTCAACCACATGGTACTGGCAATCAGTTGCGAGGCGGCAACGATCAAGAGTGATCCGGAAAAATTCCAGCCGGCAATCGTGGGCACATAATTAAAAATAAAACGAAAAAACATAACTTGAAAAACAAGCTCAATTAAAATACCACACATCATCAATAAAAAATTGGCGCGATAGGTTATCTGTCGCGCCCAATCAAAGCGAAATATCAGCCACCACAATTTTAATGTTCGTTTCATATTAACCGCTGACCGCTTCGTAGCGTTTTAGACCGAAACGACGTAAGCCAAATACTATCACAGCCAAAACAAGCAACCAACCGACCGCAATCGTAAACGCGTGTCCCCCTTCGCCACGCGAAGACCGTCCTAATAATACTTGTAAAGGAAACCACATCATATACGGAAACGGTGTCCATAAAATTATT
>CAZBFB010000012.1:0-2966 GCA_964491085.1 uncultured Gammaproteobacteria bacterium
AGAATCAGCGACCAAACAAGCCGCGACCGCGCGCGGCTTGGGCTATCGTGATTTGCGTACATTTCCGATTCCACACGAAGCTCTCGAACTCGTATCCGAAGCCTCAGCCGCAACCTACGAAGTAATTCCGTTTTTTCGTGATGAAAAGATTTTGATGATCGGGGTGACGGAAACGGATCAGGCCGGTCGGGCGGAATTTTTAGAAACATTAAAAACAAAAACCAATCGCGAGCTCGCCGTGCATTTAATTTCTCCGGCCAGTTTGGCGCGGGCGTTGGCGTTATATCAAACATTACCACACGTCAAGATCTTGTCGCGCGGCGTGCGCATCGGTCAGGATGATATTGATAAATTTTCCGGCGCCATAAAAGATTTGCATGATCTGGCGGACAAAATCGGCCGTGTTTCAACCACGGAGCGGGTTGGTTTGATTATTGCCGGCGCTTTGCAAGCCAAAGCCAGCGATATTCACATTGAAGCGGAAGAAAAAGGCGTGGTGATTCGTTATCGCATGGACGGCGTTTTGCACGACGTGGCCGAATTGGCGCGCGAACAGTGGGGTGAATTAGCCAGCCGTTTAAAATTATTGGCAAAATTAAAATTGAATATCACCGATCGGCCGCAAGATGGGAATTTTCCGATTACGCTCGCGACGGATAAAGTTGATGTACGCGTTTCCGCCTTGCCCACGGCTTATGGCGAAAGTTTTGTATTGCGTTTGTTGCGTTCCTCATCGGCCGGATTAAAATTTACTGACTTGGGCATTCGCGGTCGGGCGTATGAACAACTTGAAGCGCAGATCAAACGGCCTAATGGCATGATTTTGACCACCGGGCCAACCGGTAGCGGCAAGACCACCACGCTCTACGCCATGTTAAATCTTTTAAACAGTCCGAGCACAAAAATTATTACGCTCGAAGATCCGATTGAATATAAATTGGCGGGTATCAATCAAAGTCAGGTTGATCCGATCAAAGGGTACACCTTCGCGAGCGGATTGAAAGCGGCTCTGCGCCAAGACCCGGATGTTTTGATGGTTGGAGAAATTCGCGATTTGGAAACGGCCGAGACGGCGATCAATGCCGCGCTCACTGGTCACTTGGTGTTGTCTACTTTGCACACGAATTCCGCGGCCGCTTCGATTCCGCGGTTATTGGCGCTCGGCGCCAAACCGTTTTTAATGGCGCCGGCCGTTAATGCCGTGATCGGTCAGCGACTGGTCAGGCGCTTGTGTGAACAGTGTAAACAGCCAGCCACACTCGAGGCCGCAACACTCGCTCGAGCTCGAGCCGCGTTGGCTGAAGTGTCGGGCGAAGCTGGGCGCGCAGTGGATCTTGATCACCTAACTTTTTTTACCGCGCCCGGTTGTGAGGCGTGTCAGCAGTTGGGTTACAGTGGCCGGATCGGTGTGTACGAAGTGTTATTAAACACGCCGGAGATTCAGAAAATGATTTTGGCTGAAACCGCGATCGAACAGGAACTTATAACGCAAGCCAAACAGCAAGGTATGATTTCAATGGTTCAAGATGGCTTATTAAAAGCGCTGGATGGGATTACGTCGGTGGAGGAAGTATTTCGCGTAACCGAATAATTTTTATGGTACCACCCGAACGAGCGCAATCATTAGTGCCAGAACAAGAACGAATGGACATAAGAATGCAAGCCGACAGAGTGCATGCCGTCTGTTTATTGGTGAGCCAGCAGGCGGAAAAATTGGATGTGATTTGGCGGAGTGGATTATTGACGCTGGTCATTATTTATCAGAATGTTACGCGGGCGAAGTTTTTAGCAGAGGTTCAATTAGCGCAATATAAACCGCGTCTGCGGATTGTTGGCTTCGGATCAGGACCGGCGCGCTTGGCCGTTGATGTGCCCTGTTCGCGCGAGGTGTTGGCCGAGGCCAAAAAAGACACGCCGTTGTTGGCGGAGATTACGGAGTGATTATCTATTTTTTAGGGTGGAGTGTAGGGGGATTGTTTTTTATTTGCGTTGTGGTAGGGTGCAGAAATCAACGTAAATTGTCCTGGTCAATCGTGATCAGGTAAGGAGAACAAAAGCGTGAATCGAAAAACGTTCGATCAAGCGTTCAATCGGTTGATGATGGTGCTGTTGCAGGATCAGACCACGGCCACGCTTGATCGGTTGGGGCAGCTTGTCGCGAGCAAACCGCCGCTCGGATTGGACATGATGTCTGATCCGGTCGCGCGCGAGTTCTTCGCGCGTGGCCTGATGAATCTCGGATCGCGGGTGCTGACACGCGCCAGCGCGTTGCACTGGCAGAACGGTCTCAAGCCCAAGCAGCTCGCCCAGAAGGTCGAGCGGTTGGCTCGGGCCGGCCAGTTGCACGAGCGGACGATCGGCTGGGTCCTGCTGTCGCCGGTCGTGTCCCCGCCGTGGCCGTACAGCGCGTCCGAGTAGAGTAGTAGGAGGGAGAAACAGTTCCACCGGAAATAGCCGCCGGACTCGCGTGAGTTCCGGCGGCATTTTAATTGACAGAGCAGGGTCATTCCCGCGAAAGCGGGAATGACACAAAATAAATTATTTCCGTTCTAAAAAAAGCAACGTCATCTTTTTTTGCACGGCGGTCGGTAAACGATCCGCCCATTCGATCATGATGACCGTGTCATCGCGGTTGAGCCAATCTTGAAGGCCGATGGAGAGCAATTCGCGCCAATTTTGTTCGAGGTTATTGGTTAGTCGATAACAATCGATGTGAATCAGATAGCGTAATCCGTCCCCCTTCGGGGGATCCCCCGCAGGGGGATAATCCGCAACTGGTTCAGCCAGAGGCTGATCCGCCCGGGGCGGAAACTTGTAATGGTGGAGCAGAGTAAAAGTTGGACTCGTTATTTTTTCTTTTACACCAAGCGCCGCGGCAATGAATTGCACAAAGGTTGTTTTGCCAGCGCCGAGTGGGCCGATTAGGCCGATGATTTCACCGCCACGCAGATCAGCCGCGAATTTTT
>CAZBFB010000013.1:0-11288 GCA_964491085.1 uncultured Gammaproteobacteria bacterium
TGCGCCGCGAACGGCCGCGCGACGCTCTGTCTGATCCGGCTAATTTTGCCGATCTCATGACATCCGCACCGACGAGCGCCACCCATTTAAAAATCCGCGTGGACGGGCCAAACACTTATCCAGAAACAGACGAGGGAAACAATGTTTTATTGTTGCCAAAACCAATCCCCCCACAAGCGGATCTGGCCATGTCGGATTTGAAAGTGGGATCAGGCAATGTAATCACCTTTACCATACAAAATAACGGCGACGCGGCTACCGGCGGCGATGTCTCCATCTGGTTCCATGGAGCCACCACGGGTGGTGTGCAAGTGGGGCCGCTGTATTGGTATGACACGCCAGAAATTCCAGCCGGCCAGACACGAGCATTGAGCTCAAAAGACATAACTGTGCGATCCGAAACCGGAGACGCCTTACTGTCTGCCATATTCACCAACTACTCTCCGGAAGCAAATCATTTCAAAATACTGCTTGACGGTCCCGACAAGATTGCAGAAAAAAATGAAGGCAACAACATGGCGCTTCTCTTGAGGCCGGTACCACCAAAAGCTGATCTTACCTTCTCGCAGATCACAGTGATCCCCGAGGCGCCAAACCCGCACATTGCGTATGCCGTAAGTAATACCGGCGCGGCTGATGCTAATGACGTTACGCTCGAATTACAATGGCTGGCCGCAAACGGGAATCCAACAGGATCAGCCCATTCGTTGGTAACCGCCGGTCTACTTCGTCCAAACGACACGTCAAAAACACAACTGCTCATTCAAGACAGCGGACCGACACCCGGACAAACCGGCCGGTTCCTCGTTACCCCGCCGGCAGATGCGACCAAAATTCGGTTCACACTCGATCCCCAAAATGTAATCACCGAATCCGATGAGACAAACAATGCGACGGTGGTGGAGCGACCAAATATTCTGCTCTCCGACCTCGCTATTACGGATGCGTCACTGACGCGTGGCGGACTAACATTCACCTACCGCAATATCGGACCGGTGCGCGGCGGGCTTCAGCCGACCATGTCACTCTGGTTTGAATGGGTGGACGCGCGCGGGGTACGGGTGGGAGACGAGTTTGCCTGGCTCGATGTTAAAGCATTGCCTGTAAAATCTTTCGAGAAGATCGAAAGCGGCATCCTCCGCGTTTATCATAAGACACGCGGGGAAATACCATTTGATGATTTTTTGACCACTGCTCCGGACAACGCCACCCAATTCAAGATTCAGGTTGACGGACCAAATACTATTCTTGAATCAGATGAAACCAACAATGTCGCGCGGCTGCCTAAACCAGAGGCCAAAAAACTTCCCGATCTCGCGCTCACCGCGGTAACACGCGCCGATGGACTGGTGAAGGTAACCATTAGCAACGGCACACCAGATATAATCCGTACGCCACTGCTGCAATTCAAATGGCTTGATGCCCAAAGCGCCACACTGGCCACATCGCCGGTGTCATTTTGGTCAGGAGCAAACATCGCTTCCGGTGCCACCGGCGATTTTGCGATTGACTATGCTAACTGGCGCGAAGACGGGGTAACTCGCTTTCTGAAAAATCCACCGGCTGGCTCAACCGCGCTATTAGCCCTAATTGATCCGGAAAATAAATTGAAAGAATCAAATGAGGATAATAATACCGCCCGTATCGTCTTGGGTCAGGCCGACCTTATTGTTGATGCGTTTACGGTTGCCAATAACGAACTGTACCTACAAATAAAAAACACCGGCACGGTTGCAAGCGAAGCTACAGATGTATGGCTCATGTGGTTTGCTGGATCGCGCGCGCTTTCTTCAAGCGCCGCAATTGATCTGCCAACGGTTAAACCCGGTGGGTTTGGATTCGTGCGCATACCGTTTGACGGAAAGACTGAAGCCGCAAATATTTTACGCGAGCCGCCAAAAGACGGCACAAAACTCCGGATTTACCTTGACGGGAGTAGGAAGGTGGAGGAGGTGGACGAGAACAATAACGACATGTTGCTTGATCGCGCTAAACTCTTCCCGGTGATGCCAGAAAATAAGCCACCGGTGGCGGATGCCGGTGAAGACGCGACCGAGCGCGATGATGATGGTGATGGTATTGAGATTGTGCGATTCTATAGTCGGGAATCAAAAGATACTGATGGCAAGGTTGTCGCTTGGAGCTGGACATTTAAAGGTAAGGAGATCGCCACCGGACAATACCCCTACTGGCGAAACGCACCGGTTGGTGTTAATGAAGTGATGCTCACGGTGACGGACGATAAAGGCGCCACCGCGACCGACACAGTCATAATAACGGTTGCACCGAAACCGTCATCGTTTTCCGATCTCCGCGTGGCTGAATTTAAATTAGAACCGGCGGCGCCAAAAGTTGGCGATATTGTTGAGTTCATGGTACGCGTAGAAAACAGCGGTGCTGTCAGCGCCGGACAAGTCTCCACCACGACGCTCGATATTGACTTAAAAAACGATGGCACACTGGATGAGCCCAAAGGACAATTTGTGACCAAGGACTTGAAGCCCGGCGAATCGGAAACCCATCGCTGGCGTAAAGATTACGGACGCGACTACACTTGGACAGCGATTGCCGGCAAACATGCTTTTACGGCCTGCGCGAATCGTGGCGGGTACATAAAAGATGCGGATAGCAAAAATAATTGCCAGCGTCTGGTACTAACTGTTGGCGCTCCACTCGACACTAAACCAAAACTGCCGGACTTGGCAATTCGGGAACCACAACTACTGGAACAATCATCGTATCGATATTACATTCAGACCTTCAATCTGGGCGAAGCCATAGCGCCGCCGCATACTTGGGACCTGCAATGGGTAGATAAAAATGATAAAGATGTGGGGCCGCCTTATCGTTCCGCGTTTGATCAAGACCTTTTACCCGGACAGTCCGTGGCCAATCCAATGCAATACAAAAGAGGTAATAGTCAAATTGTGTTTGATAAGTACATGTTTACTCCGCCGGCTGGGGCCGTACGCGTGCGAGCAACGGTGGATCCGGAAAATAAACTTGCCGAGTCGGATGAAACAAATAATTCCCGCTTTATTCCGCCACCACCCGAACTAGAAAACATCGTGCCACCCGAACTCACCCTCTCCTTGTCCGTTGAAATCATTCCCATCTCGACCGCCGCGGCCGCATCCTCGGTGGCAACGCTCGGTTTGTTGATTGCTTTTTCCGCGTTCATGGGAGGCACGATCAAAACCTACCACCACTCGAGCCCGCGTAAAAATTTCAAAGGTTTCTTCTCGCTATTTCCGTTGTTATTCACCTCGGCGCATAATTCCTACATGCGCCTGCGCGGTTGCGGGCCGGAAGAATGCGCCGGCGAACATTTTGCTCGTCATAAAAAATTCAAACGCCTCACGCACATTTCTCTGGCCGCGATTGTCTTGGCCGGCGCGACCAAACTGGCCATTGTGCTGGCATTAGGATTATTCACGGCCTCGGCTCAACCCCTCTTGGCTAAGGAATATACCGCCAGCCCCGGCGACCAAATCCGCGCCCGGCTGACTGTAAAAAATACTGGGCAGATAACTGCCAATAATATTGTTATGTCCCTGCCGTGTCCACAAAATAGTACCTGGAAAAATTCCACCTTGGATGAAAAAAACCTGCCCCAAAACTCCACCAACGCTATTCTCGTTTCCCCTTTGCCGCCAACCGACACGCACAACCTAACCGCTGTTTGCCTGATTGAAAAATCAGCCACCGGCATCGGCAAACTTAACATCATGGGTTCAGCTCGCGCCAAGAACATGATAATGCCTGTAACCTCAAACTCCGTAATAGTACAAATCGTCACGCCCCCCGTAACACCACCGCCGGAAAATAAACCAATCATACCCAGTGGCCTGCCAGATTTAACTGTTGACCGAGCGGACTTATTAGCTATCACCGATCTCAAAAAAGACAAGGCCGCTTTTGAAGCCACCGGCATCGGCATCATTGTCAATAACGGAAAAACCACCATATCTGGTTCAGATGCTCGATTACGCATTGATATTGGTAATGACGGCAGCTGGGATTTATTATCACCACCCTTGGCGCTTGATGCCATCCTCGCCGGAGAAAGGGATATCGCTAGCTGGACATTCCAATGGAACGCGCCGGTGGGGGCGTATCTGGTCGAGGCCTGTGTGGATGTAAATAATAAAATAACCGAGGCCAACGAATTAAATAATTGCGCGCGGCTTAATGTCACGCTCATTACCGGAGATGAGCCAGTGGTAACAGCCGACGACTAACCCAACGCTAAACCTACGTTAAAAACCGCCTGTCTATAAACCGGGCGGTTTTTACTTTGCCCAGCCAGTAGATTTTTTGTTGTGTTCTGCTATACTCTTTTGCATATGCGCATTTTAGCCATTGAGACATCCTGTGATGAAACCGCCGTGGCCGTGGTGCGGGAACAACGCCACAAAATTATTGTTGAGGCGTCTTTATTTTCTTCGCAAATTCCGTTACATCGCTTAACGCAAGGGGTGGTGCCGGAAGTGGCGGCACGGGCGCACACGGAAACAATTATTCCCACGATCCAAGCGGTGCTGGCGCAAGCAAAAGTTAATCACGGCGATATTGATGCGATCGCCGTCACCCGTGGCCCGGGATTATTTACCTCGCTCATGGTTGGGGTGGAAACAGCAAAATTTTTGGCCAAACTCTGGCACAAACCGCTGATACCAATCCAGCACCATGAAGGACACATCTACTCCAACTTCGTTGGAAAATTTCCAATTTCTAATTTTCAATTTCCCATGCTTGCTTTGATTGTGAGTGGTGGACATACCATGTTGGTGCTGATGAAAAAACATTTGCAGTACAAAATTCTTGGGGCAACGCTGGATGATGCGGCTGGTGAAGCGTTTGATAAAACCGCGACCCTGCTCGGACTTTCCTACCCGGGCGGGCCGGAAATTTCTCGCCTCGCTCGCCACGGAAATCCTCACGCCGTTCCTCTGCCCCGTCCGTTGTTGAATCGTCCGGATTATAATTTCAGTTTTTCCGGTTTGAAAACAGCCGTGCTGTATGGTCTACAAAAACAAAAAATCAAGAAAACAAGAAATCAAGAAATCAAAATCACTCGCGCAGACTGGGCGGCATCAATTCAACAAGCGATTGTGGATGTGTTGGTGGCAAAAACTATGCGCGCGGCCAAAGAGTATCGCGTAAAAACCGTTCTGCTCGCGGGTGGTGTGGCGGCGAATACTTCCCTGCGCGAAACACTTGAAAAAAAATTAAAACAAGAATGTCCGCGGACAAAATTTTCAAAACCCGACCTTGCCTACACCACCGACAACGCGGCTATGATCGCCGCCGCCGCCGTGTTCCGCTATTACGCCGGCGACACCTGCCCACCGGAAACCCTGACAGCCGATCCGAATTTAAAGCTAGCGAGTATTGCCAAATCAAAAAAAACACGCTAGCATGGGGCTATGTCCTTTTGCATACATTGTAAAAATTTCTGATGGGGGCGGGTATCGTATAATGGCTATTACGATAGGTTTCCAACCTATACATGCGGGTTCGATTCCCACTACCCGCTAAGGATGCCCGGGTGGAGGAATGGTATACTCGCGACACTTAAAATGTCGTGCTCAAAAGGCTTGTGGGTTCGACTCCCACCCCGGGCAAATCGAAAAAACGCACCTTAACAATTTCTTTGCAATTTGCCGGGCTAGCTCAGCGGTGGAGCGCTGCCCTAAACTCTTTGGGGCTTTCTTCAGCAATGAAGATTGAAAAACTGGGTGAATTCGGGGAAACCCCACTAGGGGCAATCCCGAGCCAAGTTCCGATGGGCAATGGTGTCGGAAAAGGTGTAGAGACTAGCGAGTGAGTCCCAACAATAATCTCGCCTAAGCGCCCAGCTCCGTAACAACGGAGATGATATAGTCCGACCCTCGAGGTAACTCGAGAAAAATTTTTGGAAGAGGCAGGCGTGCCCAGTTCGACTCTGGGGCCCGGCAAAATGCAAAGAAAAAATCCCTCGCATTAACGCGAGGGATTTTGTTTTGGAAAAATTTTGCAAAAATAAAAACCGTCGGAGGGAGTCAGTCACGCTTGACTGGCTCGCCGCCGACGGGCTAGAACTACCCGACCGATCCAGCCGGGTCGGCCGGCAACGGGGCTGACGTTCCCGCAACGGTCACGGGCTGATCGGTAACCAAACCAGTCGGGCCCCACTTCAACGGCCCGGGCAGGGTACGGATCAAACGCATCACCTCGGGTAACGCCAATGCCGGACAGCCGAGTGTGGTAAATGCCGAGTGTATTTCTTCAACCGACAAATCACGCGGCCACTCTAGTCTAGGATTGACCGGCGTCAATCGGTTCATATCACATTCCACGATGGCTATGAGCAAAGCGCGCAAGCGCTTGCCTTCTTCCACACCCTTCAACCGTGTACTTTTTTCCAAAAACGCCACCACGGTGGCCAGCGCAACCGTCAACCATTCAACTCGCTTATCACGTATTCTGATCTGACGCGCGAGATCAAGCGAAACATCCTCGCGGTCACGCGTCATCTTGACGCCAGTAGCGGCCAGAACCGGCACGAGATGCGTCCACCAATCATCCACCGCTGTCCAGGCAAATTTATCCTGCATGAATTGCTGTAAGGCCGCTGGCGACGTGAGCAAAAGCGCCTCGCCGCGATAGTTTTTGACGCGCACGGTTTCGGCTTGGGTATCCGCCAGGCGCACCGAACGAATCGAGTGCGAACAAAACGTGACATCCCGCATGAATCGCCGCTTGGCATCATCCGGAATGAGTTCCGCGATTCGGCTCGGATGACTCGTGGTCTCTCCCCCCCTAACCTTAACCCAATCTAATGAGACAAAACGAACCTGGCGCGCCGGGCCATAGTACACCCGCGCGCGGCGATTGAACCACCCAGCCACCGGGATCTCGAGGATCAAACCGGTTGCATGATCGGTCGGAATGGCCGCGGTCTTGTGCCAGCGCTTTTCTGTCTCGTGGTACCACCAGTAGACGAAGCGCCACCTGATGGCAGACAGATATTGCGCATACCCACAAATTACCGCCAACAAAACACCGAACCAAATAACCACATTTGCAGTGGCAGACGGGCTGCTGGGCCCTGCAGAAAACCATGGCTTGTTATAGACCACGACTGCCCACAGTACCATACTGCACACGACCGTTACGCCGCACATGATGATCTGTAACCAGACCGCAAACGGCAACTCCACGTTCGGTTTTTCCTGCTCGTTCGTTTCCATGCGTTGTCCTTTTGCATCGGCTCTTCATCGGGCGACAAAAAGCGGGTGCGCATCCTCGGATCCGCCGAGAAATCGGGTGTCGGGCAGTCACGGCTGTTCTCCTCGGGCTTACCGCCGGGGGAATCGAGCCAATCATGCCGGGCACGAGTTTTCAAACAACTTGTCATCACCCCATGTGACAACGTTTTATTCTAACTCTTTTACTGATTTATTGTCAAGCCCACGCTTGCCAAAATCACCTACAATCGCTAAGCTGGACGCATGCAGAATCTGGTCAAATTTTTGTCCATCCTTCAGCTCACGCGTGAACAGCCGTTGTACGGATATTTTCCCACCGGCATCAAGGCGCATGAGACCTCAAACATTGCCGAGCACTGTTACTTGGCCGGCATGGTGGCGTGGGCGTTATGCGATTATATAAATCAAAACGAAAAATTGGTTGCTGGCGATCGTGTCATAAAAATGTGTTTGGTGCACGATCTGGGAGAATTATTCGGCGGTGATGTGTCCGGGCCGCTCTCACGCAAACGACCGGATATAAAAGCGCTGGCCAAACAAATCGAATTGGCTAATTTGCAAATCTTGACGTCATTCGTGCCGGATCATCACGGCGCGGATGTGCGCGCTCTCCACCAAGAGTTCGAAGCGGCACAAACTACCGAAGCACAAATCGCGCACATCGCGGACAAAGTTGAACAATTATTTTTCATCGAAAATCGCAACCTAAAATCGCCGCATGTCGTCCCTTATTTCGAGAATCATATTAAAAAATTGACCGATCCGATCAGCGACGAACGCATCAAGGCGCGCCTGCGAGAATTTTTTACCGCCATCGAACAAGAAATTTTACAAAAAGGCTTCCGCGGCGGCGAGTGGTTGCTCATGCCGGAAAAATCATAATTAAAACTTAGTCGGGGTGTGGCGCAACGGCTAGCGTACTTGCTTTGGGAGCAAGGGGTTGTGGGTTCGAATCCCACCACCCCGACCAAGTTTTATCTATATTATGAAACTCGTCTCTACTGAAAAAATTACTCGAGCGGAATTGATGATCAGCCCATTCGCGAACAAATTAAAAATATTGCGCTAAACTTTATTGAGCTATGACATTCCAACATACCAGCGCGGCTGGCGGACGCTGGAACCAATTTTCACTGATTGAACAAATGGCCAATATTGGCAGTGAAGTCCATCGCGCTATAAACTGGAAAAGTAAAGGCAATGATGCTTATGCGCAAGCGGCGTTTGAACGCTCGCTGGAATTGTTTGATCTCACCTTAGCTGATCCAAAAAATCGCGCTCGATTAAAAGAAGTGTGCCGCGCCCGTGAATGTTGGGCTGATTATTTTTTCGGCGACAACGAGTATCATTCTACTGCCGAAAGTTGGGAAAGATATTTTTATCAATTCAACTACGCGGCGCGAGTTAATAAATAATTTCTTTAAACTCGGTGTGTTCCGGTATTTGTCCTGGCGCGAAATGAAACCGATTAAGATTGAGGCGACGGCTTGATCGAATGATTATGTCGGCTCATCACGCTCAAAGCGATCGCCGCACCGAACAAACCAAAATCACGCACCGTAATATCATTCACGCCGCCAACGATCAGGACGATTGCCAAATGAACCGCCGCCACCAACCCGGCAACGCGCGTAAAAAAATTTGTAAGAAAAAGTAGACCGAGCACACAATCCAACACCCCGGTCGCCAGCATGGCGTCATGAGGCGACACAATCAAAAATTTAACTGCCCACGGCGACAAATATCCCGCCCACAAATCCGGCGCGCGCAAAATCAAAACCCCGATCCACAAAAATGTGATCGCGAGACCGAGACGGAGAGCGTGGTAAGCCATGTTATTCATATTGGTATGATAGCAAAACCAGCTCACTTGCACAAAATCACAGAATCGCTTACAATATTTCTCATTACGGCGGGCCATAATGCGGGGCGGGCCCCGTCACAAATCCGAACACCTAAAAGTATAGCGTATAAGTTTTGCCCTTAGTGCCTGGGGGCGTAGCTATGAGGTAACTGTTTTGGATGTAAGGATTTGTAACGGGGCGGGTATAGTACATCGGTAGTATGCGACCTTCCCAAGGTTGAGAGGCGGGTTCGACTCCCGCTACCCGCTTTCTCCGACCGGTATCGGAGTGCAGACACACGATGACTTGACGCGGACTAACGCAAAAAAATTTGAACGGCCATAACGCGGGTATCGTATAATGGTATTACATCTGGTTGCCAATCAGATGACGGGGGTTCGATTCCCCCTACCCGCTCCAGAAAAAACTTCTATCTTAGATGATAGAAGTTTTTTCTGGAGTATCTTTATGACTTTGCTTGGCCCTACCTCTAACGAGTCAGGTGGCGAGTGTGACCTCTGTTTTTCTCGGGCGCGGCGGAATTCCACCCACACCATCCCCTTACACCACGCCCTTGCTCCAAGTTTCTGAAAACGAAAGCGGTTTGGATTAGCCAAAAGTAAAGGTGAACGCTTTGAGACCTGATTTTTTAATTACGAATTTAAGAGTATGGGTCTCTGATTTGCTTCCTTGAATAATTTTATAGAGTCGTGCTTCTTTTATTTTTACAACGCTCTTTCCATCTGATGTTTTTATAATATCCGTTCCTGCTTCAGAGCCAATAGGTTTTCCGTCGAGAAGCACCTCAACAATAGTTTCCGCACCTGCTTCTGCAACAAAGAAAACATCTTTGGCGGTGTATGTGTAGACGATGTTTGCATCCGCAGAAGTATTTTGAGCAAATTCAGGCGTTATGCTCCAACTGTCGCTGGGAAACAGGAGGTTTGCTTGTTGGTTATTGCGAGCCGATCCAAAATAGGTTTCAGGACTCTTGGCACCATTTTGAATGGGTATCTCTTTTGTTACTGTCGTATTGATTGCTCCGCTCTCTCCCAAGACAGCCATTCGTTCTGCAAGTGCCTCTTGGATTTTCTTCTCTGTTTCCTCATACGCCCCCTCGCCGATATGGTCGTAGACAACGTAACCATCTATATCAATCAAATACTTTCTCGGCCAGTAGCGGTTTTGGTATGCGTTCCATGTTGAGTAGTCATTGTCCAGCACTACGGGATACTTAATTCCCAACCTCTTTGTGGCGTCAAAAACATTTTGGTAATTTTTCTCAAACTCAAATTCAGGAGTATGCAATCCGATAATCACAAGCCCCTTGTCTTTATATTTTTCGTACCATGCATTCAAGTATGGCGTTGTTCTTTGGCAGTTAATGCAGGAATATGTCCAGATATCGAGGAGTACGACTTTTTTCCCCACAAACTCACCAATAGTAATTGACTTTCCGTCCGTGTTGATAAAACCATCGGGTGTCGTAATCTCTTTTGCTAATTTATATTTGCCTGACTTTATAATCATAGCTTGTTTTTTATCGCTTGATGATTTTTCTGAAACCACAGTTTTTTCCTCTGGTAAAACAGTATGGTTTTTTTCACTACTACCTATGTTATTGGAACTCCGGGGAGTGACGGTAACTCCCCCATCATTGCCACCCCTGTCTGCTTTTTGCGAATTGAGATATATAATACCACCGACAACGGCAGCAAGGAGCACTATAAAGCTGATAATTCTCTGAGCATTCATATTATGAGAGCGCTTCTTTTTTTACCGCAGTGGAAGCAAGGTAGGAAAGAAACCCGGGGATAAGTGGCAACATGCAGGGACTTAAAAATGATCCAACCCCGGCAAGGAAAGAAACGCCGAAGTTAAAAACCGTCAGCGAGTTGATACCGCCGCCGATTGAGGTTACCAAATTCAGAGAGAGAAGAATGTCCGTGAGAAACTGAAGATTCGCGATACGAGAGAGAGTTCCGGTAAAAACGAGAACGCCCATTGCAATAAGAACTACACCGAAGAAATACTGGAAATAGAGAAGCTTCTTGCCCAAGCGATTGATGAGCGCTTGGGCTTGGTTCGTGAAAAGCCCAACCAACAGGAATGGGATTCCAATTCCGAGCGTATAGGCAAAGAGTAGCAAAAACGCGCTTGATGCCTGTGTGGTCGAAAGCGCCAAGATAGC
>CAZBFB010000014.1:0-8271 GCA_964491085.1 uncultured Gammaproteobacteria bacterium
AGGAGCCGGTTGCCTTGGTTCTTTTTCATCCGCCTCTTTTGATCCTCCAAGTCTAGGTTCTTTTTCCATAATTATTTTAGTTAGTTATAAATTACCAAAATTATTTCAAATATAAAGGGATTTTGATTGATGTCGGCTAACTACTCTTATCCGCAGGGGTGGGGATTATCCTTTAACTATGCTATAATAACTGAGGATAATGTGCAATCGGTGCCCCTTATGAATACATCATATCAAAGCGGTCAAAGGACAACAAGGGAAGAGCGCGATCCGTTCTATAATCTTGAACGCGAGCTTAAAATTCGCGGATTAAGTAGGAAAACAATCAAGACATACTTGCTTTATAATCGCGCTTTTGTTGAATGGGCCAAAAAGAGTCCGAGAGATATGGGGCAGGAGGATGTGCGGTGCTATTTAGAGCATTTGGTAGATCGCGGGTCAGCGGCATCTACTGTGAATGTCGCGATCAATGCGCTAAAGTTCTACTATGCACAGATTCTGCGCCGGAAATTTTTTTTCGACATTAAGCACGCCAAGAAAAGCAAATATTTGCCAACGGTATTAAGTAAAGATGAGGCAAAGCATTTACTTGCATGCATAGAAAATGCAAAACACTATTGTATTGCCGCGCTTTTGTATGGAGCGGGATTGCGCGTAGGTGAAGTGGTTAAGATCAGGATGCAGGATATTGATCTTGGTAGGGGATTGCTCAAGGTGTATCAAGGAAAAGGCAAAAAAGATCGCTACACGCTTCTTCCAAAACAGATCATGTCGCGCCTTGAAGCACAGATGAAAATTAAACCAGTGGATGCATATTTATTTTCCGGCGCGCAAGGGCAAGGGCATCTCACTACCAGAAGTGCCGAAGCGATTGTGCAAGCTGCGGCAAAACGGGCGGGTATTATGAAGCCGGTATCGTGCCATACCTTGCGCCATAGTTTTGCTACGCACCTGCTTGAGGCCGGGACGGATATACGGTATATTCAGGAATTGTTGGGGCATGCAAAGTTAGCAACGACACAAATTTATACGAAAGTAAGCTCGCAAAGTTTGGGTGCGATTAAAAGTCCGCTAGATTGAATTGTGAGTTTGACACCTGGCCTTGGTTGGGGATATAATAAATACAATATGACAAAGGAATTACAAAAGGATCTGCATATTATTAACGAACATCGCCGGATGTTGGGAGAAAAGTATCATGTGGCACAGATTGGCATTTTTGGATCAGTTGCCAAAGGAATTTCGCGAGCATCGAGCGATATTGATATTATAGTTCAGTTTTCCAAACCGATTGGTATGTTTCAGTTTCTTGAGTTAGAGGAGTATCTGGGCGGCATGTTAGGTAAAAAAGTAGATCTTGTTACAAAACAATCACTAAAGCCACTTATTAGGGAAGAGATTTTGAATACGGTAGTATATGTCTAAACGATCAGCTCAATTATATATTCAGGATATTGTTGATTCAATTAGTGCGATCACAGAAAGTAAAAGTAGAATTCATCTAATGAGAAGCGGCTACGGGAGGCGCAGGTATGCGTCTCCCGTAGTTTCGTAATGGAGAGGCATAGACGTTTTGTTATTTTTATATAGAGTATGCTCAAAATGGAGAAAGAATCAATTGACATATTGTTTGTTGCGGGTGGCACGGCCGGGCCGGCGGTGCCTTTGATTGCGGTGGCGGACGAACTGCCGAAAAATTTGCATGTTGGGTGGGTGCGGGGGAGATGGACGATCGTTTCTGGTCTCGTGGAAAACAGGGGAGAGCCGGTTTGGCAAATTCATACGGGAAAGTTAGCGCGGTTTTTTTCTTTGAGTACAATCGCGACGCCGTTGTTAGTTTTGTGGGGATATTTTGAGTCATTGGTTTTATTGAATCGATTGCGACCGAAATTAATTGTTGGCGCGGGAAGCTACACTGTTGTGCCGGTGTGTTGGGCGGCGTGGACGTTGGGAATTCCGTATATCATTCATCAACAGGATTTTATTCCCGGCTTGGCGAATAAATTAATTGTCGGTGGCGCGAGTAAAATTACTTCGGCGTTTCCCGATCAGTTTGGCGGTCGCGCGGAACAAATCGGTAATCCGGTGCGGTCGAAAATTTTGCAAGGGTCGCCTGATTCGGCGCGTCAGCGGTTCAATATACCCTTCGACTCTGCTCAAGGAATAATAAAGCCGGTGGTGTTAGTTTTGGGTGGCGGCTCTGGCGCACAATCATTGAATACATGGGTGAATGACACTCTGGCAGAATTGAAAAAAAATGGTTTTGTTTTACATTCGACTGGAAAGGGTAAAAGCACCCCCACCTTACCTCCCCCTGATTACAGAGGGAGGAAAAATAGTTGGTATCACGCTCAAGAATTTTTTAATGAAGTGGAAATGGCGGATGCGTTAGCGGTGGCGGATGTGGTGGTGAGTCGGGCGGGGATGAGTACGATTGCAGAATTATCTGCCTTGGAAAAACCAACTATTTTAGTGCCGCTCGCTGGGCATCAGGAATATAATGCGCGCGCGCTTAAGGACGCGGTGATTGTGGTGCGATCAGTTGATGCAATTTTGCCACAGATTAAAAAATTATTAGCAAGCGATACTCGGCGCAGTGATTTGGGAAAAAAGTTTGCGCAACTATTTCCACAGGGAGCGACTGAAAAACTAGTGGAGATTATAAAATCATTATTGCCTGAGCTTCCGTCGCGGATCGGCCGCGCCGAGACGGATGTCGAAGGCCGTATTACCTGCGACTCCGCTCAGGGAATAAAGTGTCAGCCGTTTGCAGATGTTAAAAAGGTCAGCATGATCGGTATCGGTGGGGTGGGGGTTTCCGCGTTGGCGAAATATTTTTTGTGGCGGGGGATTGGAGTGACTGGATTTGATACGCAGGAAAATGAATTTGTGCGTGACTTGATTGAGCGGGGTGTAACGATCAAAATCGGTTCGGCGCCAGCGGAGGATTTGCCTGCAGAGACAGATTTAGTAATTTTTTCTGCCGCTGTACCAGCGGAAAATCCGTTGCGCCAAGAAGCTCGAAGGCGGGGAATTAAACAGTTTTCGTATCCGCAAGCATTGGGAGAGATTTCACGATCACGCTTAACTATTGCAATTACCGGTACCAAGGGAAAAACCACCACCACGGCTTTGGTTGGGCATATTTTAGCCACGGCCGGGCTTGATCCGCTCGTGATTGTCGGGGGTAAAACACCGGCCTTTCCGGAAGGCAATTTTCGGGCTGGCGTCGGACCATTCGTGGTTGAGGCGTGTGAGTACCGAGCGCATATGCTCGAGCTTTCGCCAGAGCGGATTGTGCTCACCAATGTTGAGCCGGAACATTTGGATTTTTATAAAGATCAGGCGGATATTACCAATCGAATGGTTGAGTTTGCGCAAAAATTACCGAGCGAAGGCGTGTTGATTGTGTCGCAAGATGATCCGGGTTCGCGCGCGGTCGGGGAACGGTTTGGTGGTGCGAAAGCAACCTTTGGGTTGCAAGAGCCGGCCAGCGTGAGCGCGGATGAGCGGCGAGTATTATCCGATACGCATCAGTCGTTTCGCTTGTTTACCCATGAACAATCGGCTGACAAAAAACATACGCGCCATATTGGTCATGGCCGTGTGGAAATTAATTTGCCGGGATTATATTCGATTCAAAATGCTTTGGCGGCCGCGGCGGTGGCACTGTCATGGGGAGTTTCATTTGAAAATATTCGCGTCGGCCTGGCTAGTTTCCCCGCCACCTTATGGCGCCGGTTTGAACGCGTGGGGGAATGGCAACACCGTCCGGTGATTTCCGATTACGCGCATCATCCACTGGCGATTAAAAGTGTGATTCAGGCCGCGCGCGAAGTTTATCCGCATAAAAAAATCGTGGTGATATTCCAGCCGCATCTCGTTTCGCGCACGACCAGCTTGTTCACAAATTTTGTACACGCTCTAGCGACGGCGGATCAAGTTTTTATCATGCCAACCTATCGTGTATCCGGACGGGAAGGAAAAGAGGCGCCGGATACTTCACCACAAAAACTTGTCATCGCTATCACTAAGACCGGCCATCAGAAAGCAAAATTTGCCGCCAACACACAAATTCTAATCCCAGCGCTCAAACCGACAGGCCAAGATTCTGTTTTGTTATTTTTAGGCGCGGGAGATATTGATGCCGTGGCCCGAAAGGTAGTCAGCTAGATCGGTGTGTGGTATACTACGAAAAGATAACGCCTTTATTTTTTGCGTATGAAATATTTTTTTATCAGCGGATTGTCTTTGGTTTTTTTGGTAGGTACAGTTGGGGTTTCTCAAATTCAAGCCGCGGCCACCAGCACGGTGCATTGGGAAGTAGCCGGCAGTTGGAGTGAAGAGCCGGGGTCGGCAGTGGTTCAGACCAAAAAAATCAAAGTTGATATACAAGGTACTTTTGTACGGTTTGATCCGTTTCGTCAATACGATCTTTTTGGCATCACCCCACAAATGGGGATAAAAACACCGCGTGATTATTATTTTAAAGCCGGCACGATCCAGTGGAGTTATGATGATTGGAGTAAGGATTGTGGCATCGTTCGGCGTAGTTCCGGTCGAGCAAATTTGGATACTCATGAGGGCACGGTGAGGGTGGCAGACGACGGATCATATGACGGCGCTTTTTATAAAGCCGTTATTTTACAAGTTAGTTCTGCCGGAGGTGATGGTTGCGCTGGGGGCGCGACCGAGCGCGTGAGTATTGAAATTCCCATTAAGGGTAAGGCCTCTGCTACGACGAGTGTACTCTCGGGATCAATTGATAACTCAAAAGCGCCCGGTTGTGACTTAGAAGGTTTGTGTGTGGTAAAATACACTGCCCAAGGAAATTGGAATTTGACCTTGGTGGCTAGCGGAGCAGATGAGTCAACACCGTTGAAACCAGCCGCGCCTTTGCCGCCATTAGAACCAATTCCGGCACCATTACCACCACTCGAACCCATTCCGCTGGCAGGGCCATTGCTCGCTCCGTCAGTTGAATCATCAAGCCCGGCCGATGGCATGCTGTATTCTGATAGCGAGGGTGACGCGGTTAGTAATTCAGTGGAATCATCCTATGAACCATTAGGAAAACTTTTGGCGCCGGCGGAGTCATCACCGGTACCATTAGCCGCGCCGCAGAATTCTCGTAATAGCGCCGCGCCGATCGCCGTGCGGGTTGGCGCTGGCCAGCAAGCCATAATTATGATTGATGGCGAGGCGAGGGCGCAAGGCACGGGAACAGTCGTGGTGCGTCCGAATTTGAGCGAAGGTAGGCATGTCTTGCGGGTGGTGGTTACAGATCAGTCCGGACAACAAAAAATTGTTGAGCGCGTTATTGTGATTGATAAGACGCCGCCGGCGGTACCATTTTCTGTGGTGTCTGGCAAAGTGGCCGCGGGCAGTATTTTGCGCGCGTCGAGTGTTTATGTGTATGGTCCGGGCGCAGATAATGAGCAAACAGAAGCAGATGGTACGACCTCGCGGCGCGTACGGGTTTCTCTGGCAGGCATGGCTCCGCCGGACGCTAGCGCTGTAGTAGTGCGAGTAGAATCAACGCCACAGGATTTTAGTTGCGCGCTTGACCGTCCAGCCTGGCAATGTAATCAGGATATTTTTTTGACGCCGGGTCAGCATAAAGTATCAGTAGCCAGTCGTGATGCGGCTGGAAACACTTCGGTATTTGTGTCGGTCGAAGAAATAGTCGTGCCGGTGGCAGTGGTTTTGCCGGCTAATGGCGCGGCGCGTACAGCCATCGCCGTGATCCAACAATCTCAAGAGACCACAAATGAATTGCGCGAAAATAAAGCCGTGGTCGGATCGGCGCGCAATATTTTGAGTCCGGGTGCCACGACTGCATCGGTGGCGCCGTTTTTTTCAATTTTGGCGGTCAATTCGCTTGGCCTGCTCGATATTCCGAGCGCGCTCGTGTTTTTCTTTTTGTGGTTGTTGGAACAGTTGCATTTGCGGCGGCGGCGCGCGACCGTCGGGCGCGCGTATGATTCCGTCTCAAAAGAAGCTTTGCCGTTGGCGCGTTTTCATGTGTATTCGCAAAATAAAAAACAGTTCGTGGCGCGCGCGTTGAGTAATTTTACCGGCGAGTATGGATTGCCCCCATTGCCGGCCGGGGATCAGTATTATGTGCAAGTGGTCAAACCGCGCTATGATTTTCCGTCACAATTAATCCGTTCACGCCTGGATAAACCGTATCAAAATATTTATCGCGGCGAAGAATTTCGGGGTAGCAATACGGCGCTAACCTTCGATGTGCCACTCGACCCAAGCAGTGCGCGGCCACGCAGTCGGGCGCGCGCGGCGCTTGGAAATGTGCGCTCGGTGTTGGTGGAAGGATTCCATCTGATCGCCAATATCGTGTTGGCCACGGGCGCGTTGATTTCGCTCGGCACCTATTTCATCGTGCCGCGCTCTTTGCATCTGGTGATGTTTGGATTTTATGTGCTTTTAATTTTGTTGGCGTATTTATCGCGGCGGGCGCACATTAAACGTTTGCCGACGGTCCGGCTCCCACCGGCCAAAGATTCTGCATAAACTCCGTGGCGTTGAAGTTTGAAAAAGAGGAAGCGTAAAAACTATTTGCCCCTCTCTCCGGAATGTCTAGCTTCGCCGCTCGAGGGACTAAGTGATGATAATTTTTCCTCCCTCTGTAATCAGGGGGAGGATTAAGGTGGGGGATCCTGCATTTTTTGCGACCGTCTGCGTTAAGTCAGCCGCGCTCGGGAGAGAAATCTACACACCCCCGCACCTCCCCGTTTGCTTGACTACGAGTCGGCTGGACGGGGGCTTTTATTTTCGCTGTGCAATAACGGGTGGAACGATTTGGCTAACTTTGCTATACTGGGAGTAAAGGTAAAAGGTCGAAAATACTTTGTTTATTAGTTATTTACTTTAAATTTAAACATATTTTTATATGAAAGGACTTCACATGCTTACGTTTTTACTTCTCGTGGTTGGTGGTCTTAATTGGTTGCTGGTTGGCTTGTTCGGTTGGGATGTGGGCCAATTGTTTGGCGGTCAGGGCGCTACGCTTTCGCGGGTTGTGTATGTGTTGGTCGGATTGTCCGCGTTGGTTGTGTTGTTTACCCACAAAGGTGGTTGCAAGGCATGCGCTGGTGGCTCGGGCATGTAATTTTTTCACTGGATAAAACACCCTGGCCTCGTGTCGGGGTGTTTTGCTTTTTGGGATTTATTTTGTTAAGGTTGTTTTAGTAGGTTAATTCTGGCTGGTCATTATTCATTCTTAAAGTATGGTTTTATGAATCAGAAAATATATATAGCCATAACCAGTGTAGTGTTTTTATTAATTGCTCTTTTGCACGCTCTGCGGCTTTTTTTCGGTTGGCATGCCGCCATCGGTGGTTGGACCGTGCCGCTCTGGTTTAGCGTGTTGGCGCTCGTGCTGGCGGGGTATTTTGCTGTCAGCGGTTTCCGCCTACATAATAAATAATATAAAATGGGCTCGAGTGTGTTTATTCAGCCATATTTTTCTCCTCACGAAGTAAGGTGTAATGTTTTATTAGCGCCGTTTACAACGGTCAAGATCGGCGGGCCGGCGGAATTGTTTGCCGAACCGACTACGACCGAAGAATTTATTGGTCTAGTTCAGCGGGCGCGGGAATATAATTTAGGCATTACGATTTTAGGGCGCGGGGCGAATGTGTTGATTGCCGATGAGGGAATTCCCGGTTTGGTTATTCGTCCGTGCAATGCGACGTATGAACGATTGGTTTCGGGGGCGGTACGGATCGGAGCGGGCATGGATTTGGGAGCGCTCGTGCAAAAATTAGTTGCAGATGGTTTTGCCGGCAGTGAGCAATTGATCGGCGTACCTGGCACCTTGGGCGGCGCCGTGTATGGCAACGCGGGCAAAGGCGAAGCGGGGATCGGCGATTTTGTGAGTCAAGTCCAAATAGTTGATCGCGGGTCCGGCACAGTGCGTTGGATTAATCATGATGATTGTATGTTTGCCGCGCGTCGCAGTGCGTTTCAAAAAAATTCTTGGATTGTTGTGGCCGCTGATTGTATTTTTCCGCTGGATGCAGACGGGACGGCACGTGAGCAGGTAAAAGCATATCTATTACGCAAAGTCGCGACGCAACCACTGCAAGGCGCCACTTGGGGTTGCACGTTCCGCAATGTGGCGTGGAGCGACGGAGTGGGTAACGAAACATTGCACGCGTTGATGGTGCGCGAGCGCGCACAAAATTTGCGCGAGTCGACGCTGGCTGGTAAGCGCTGGTTGTATTTGCTGGATGAACGGAAATTGTTGCC
>CAZBFB010000015.1:0-5470 GCA_964491085.1 uncultured Gammaproteobacteria bacterium
GCCTACGGCAACTACGTCAAAATCAAGCACGCTGGCGGATGGACCACGATCTACGCGCATCTCAACACGGTAATCGTGGAAATCAACGACCCGGTAGAAGCCGGTCAAATTATCGGCACTACTGATAATTCCGGAAATTCATCCGGCCCGCATTTGCACTTCGAAGTACGCAACCCGCAAAACAAACCGGTTGATCCTTATGGCGATCCAACCGATCAGAACGGGTGTCTTCCGGACAACATCCCGCACACCTGCGGCCCCAACGCACTGTGGGCAACCTGTCCGCCCGAGCCGTACCCGACATGTGTGGTAGGCACCGCTGAACAGTGTAATGGCACTGACGATGATTGCGACAACCAAACCGATGAGGAATGGCCTCTCCTTGGTCATCCCTGTTCTGTCGGCCAGGGCGCCTGCCGACGTAACGCTACCTGGGTTTGCGAACCTGGTCATCGCGGTATCGTCTGCGATGTTGATGCTGGTGGGGCGCAGTCAGAAATCTGCAACAACATTGACGACGATTGCGACGGTGTTACTGACAACGGCGCCAATGTGTGTGATGACCAGTCCGCGACCTGCGCAAACGGGACTTGCTTGTCATGTAATCCGCCCGGAGAAAGCTGTGGTATGACGGGCACTTGTTTGCCCAATGTGTACAACCAAAGTCGGGAATTGGTGATTGATCTCATCAACCCAACACTCGGCGCTTGTCGCCACGGTTTTACAACCTATATCGAGCAGAGCTACTACATTCCGCCGTGGGCGCAGTGTAACGATAATCGCATTCAGTGGCGGCAAATGCTGTCCGATAATGGCACGGTACTTGATATATTTCCAGATCTGATATTCGATGCCTGGCTCGATGGTAACAGCCGTCTCTGTGGTTCAGTACGCGGCGCGGTTTCGTTTTCTGATGACTACTGCCCCGACATGCGTGGCTCCATACGCGAAAACGGCTATGTCTGCCCTTAGCTGTTATTTGGGAATGTAGTTATAGAATCTTTTCGACTACTAAGCGGATGCTGGCTGGCTAGCATCCGCGTTTTATTTTACTTGTACTCTTCTTAATAAACAAAAAACCGCCCCCGCGAGGAGGGCAGTTTTTCTTGTGCACAATGTTTACACACGTGACACACTAACGGCGGCTGGGCCTTTTTCACCTTCTACGACTTCAAAGCTGACGGTATCGCCGACTTTGAGTTCGTTAAAGGCAACGCCCTGCAACTCCTTAGAATGAAAGAAAAGATCCTTGGTCTCGCCTTCGCGAGCAATGAATCCGAATCCCCGTTCTGTAAGGGTTTTGATTGTTCCGGTCTGCATACAATTTTTGCTATGTACTGCTTGATTAAAAAGGAACTCGACTCTGTTTCCTATATCAAATCCCATTATAGCGCATCCCCAATATTTTGTCAAATATTGCCTTAACCAATACTCAATGTTCACGATAAATCAACGTTTTACACAGCCCCTGATTTTTTATACATTTTTGTGGTATAATAAATCAAGATAAGAAATATTTATTTTTAAATATTGTCGTTATGCAAATTTTTTTATTAAGTTTCATGTTAGCGGCTTCTTTTGGCCTAGCCGCCCAAGGTAGTCCGGTGGATCAAAAAATTCAACAATTTTTAAACAGAGATCAAACCAGCGTACAAATGGCGCAAACTAGCGCCTCGCCAACTGATCAACCATCCTGCCAAGCCGCTGGTAAATACTGGTGCTCGTCAGGAATGACGAGCGGTAGTTCATCTTTTTATTGCACGGACACGCCGTGTACACAGTCAGAATGTACGACAAAAAATTATAAATGGTGCGCTGATAGCCAAATGTCCAACGGCGGTTGGTGTCAAATGTCCGGTACTTGTCCAGCCAATGATTCTGCCACCTGCACGGCTCAAGGAAGCAAGTGGTGCGCGGACACAACCATGACGCGCGGCGGTTGGTGTCAGACATCGGGCGATTGTCCAATTATGTCTTCAGCGCCGTGTGTCGCAGCCGGACGCCAATGGTGTCCGCCGTCAGGAGCGGGCGGTTCGGGTTGGTGCGCCATGGCTGGCGGTTCTTGCCCTAGCACAACTAATACTACTAACACTACCAATACTACAAACGCTTGTCCTTCCGGCCAAGTACAATGCCCGGCCGTGGGCACAAATCCGGCTGGATGTTACTCGACTTGTCCAACGGCAACCACAACTACCACGACCACGACTGGTCCAACTGTGGAATCGTGCAAGACGCAAAACCAATATTATTGTCCCTCATCTGGCGCTGGCTCCGGTTGGTGCTCATCACTGCCATGTTCGGAAACGGAATGTAAAACCGCTGCCAAACGCTGGTGTCCGCCCATGCCGATGACCAGCACGATGACTGGCTATCAACCACAGGGATGGTGTACCGAGACCAGCAACACTTGTCCGGCTTATACCGCGACTGATTGCACTGCCCAAAACGGCAAGTGGTGCAAAAACCAAGCCGGCATGACCAGCGGCACTGACGGCTGGTGCCAAACCGGCAGCGGCACCTGTCCGGCGTATGATGACGCGTCATGTAAATCCCAAGGTGGAAATTGGTGCACGCCGGCGAGCGGTAGCGGCGGCGGCTGGTGCGCCACCCCGCCTTCAACTTGTCCAAATGAACAAAAAGATAAAACCGATTGCGCGACGAGAGGCGGCCAATGGTGTGCGTCTCAAGGCGGCGGCTGGGGCTGGTGCGCCAACAACGGCACGAGATGCCCGGCGAATACGGCGGATGAATGCACCACCCGAAGCGGCAAATGGTGTAAGAACATGAGCGCCGGCATGACTGCTACCCAAACCACTGGCTGGTGTTCGGAAGGCGCCAACGCCACTTGTCCGGCGTACACGGCAGAGGACTGCGCCGCTCAAAACGGTCTGTGGTGCGTGCCGGATAACGGCGGAATGAGCTGGTGTAACAGCGGATCATTCGCCACCTGCCCATCTGGTTCAAAACCTAAATTGCCAACTACTGAACTTGTGCCCGTAACAGACCCCAAACAGGTGGTGCCAAAAGTATGTCCGACCATGTCCAGCTTCGCCTGTCGCGACAACGAAGAAATGTTCACTGTACAAAAAGGTGACGGCTGTTACATTAGCGAGTGCCGGTCAAAGATTGTCCGCTGTCAGGTAACGATGGTGGCGCCGGCTTGCCTTTCCGGTAGCGAGTCCGTCTCCTATATTGATAAAGACGGTTGCCAAAAATATGAATGTCGGGCGGCGCGCTGTCCCTCCCCGCCAGCTGATCATCAATGTCAAACCGGTTGGATTCCAACCACCACCGCGGCTGGTGTTTGTCCGGTTTATGAATGCCGCAGCACTGAACACAGTCGCACCGAAGATTGTGTCCGCCAAATAGTGGGCGACGATTTTTTTGCCAAAATGAAAAAAGATGGGACATCACCGGCAAAGGAATTGATGGATAAAATAACGGCTACTTGTTTAGTCAACATCCTGCCCGTACCACCCAAGCCGCGTCTGCCGGAAGATCCGACCATTCCCCCGATTCAATGTAACTTGAAGCAGATGAAACGCGATATTACCACTGGTGTGAAATCGGAACTCAAACGCATTGAGACAAAAGTCAGTCAGTTGCGCCGCAAAGGGGTAAGTATTCCCACAAATTTCCAAATACTTATCACTCAATTAAATAAAATGATTGATACTGCCGGCACCGCCACTTCCTGTGATACGCTGTTTGAGCAAGGACAGTCAATGCCGGAACTGATGCGTAATCTCGGAGATCAATTACTGGATATCGAACGCTTGGTTCAGGCCAAGGAGTTTGTCAAAAAATTCAACCGCCTCTTGGCTGATTCCCAAAAAGAATGGAAGCGGGTTAGTAGCGGCTTAAAAGCGGATGTGAAGGTCGAATTGGCCGCAAACTATGAAGCCGCCTTGGTCGAATTCAAGTCCGCCATTGAAGTAATGGGGTTGGCCGCCACTTCGGCCGATCCAGACAGCATTGAACTGGCGAGCGAACAATCCTACGATCGTTATCAAAAGATCCAGGAAGTGATTGCGCGGGCGCGCATTATCCGCGAAACCAATGCCATCTTATTGAAAGCCCGGACCGAAATCCGGCGTGCCGAACGATTAGCGAGTCGTTTAGCAAAAGATGGCGAAGACGTGTCTGACCTGACGGAGGCGATAACCGCGGCCAAAGAAATCCTGACGGAAGCAACTGCCAACAAAACAAAGTGCGCCCGAGTTCTCAATGATGAGTGTCTCGACTTGTATGACCGCTTCACATCAACTATGACAAACTTACGCGACATCTATCAAGATTTTGTCGGCGGAAGCGACTTCAATAAACTGTTTGGCTTGGGCGATCTGGGAGGAAACTTAGCCCAGCTGAAGGTTATTGATACGCTTGAAAAAAATAAATAATAATGAGATAGCCACCACAAAATCCCCCGACCACAGTCGGGGGATTTTTGTAAATTGACCATGTAATTTTATAGAAAAGTCGCCTGACTCATTTTTTTCTATTTTTCGCGTTACTGGAATTTCTTATGTGATAAATAGAACGAAATATAGCCGAGCAATCCGAGTTGAACGGTGGGAGTTAAACCGATGGAGAGAATGGGAATTAACGGCATGTACTCATTATACACCCAGCGGCCGGTACGGAGAGCAAATAATTCAATACCGATCGCCACCACCACTCCGACAAAAATAATGATCCAGCTTTTGTTTTTTAACTTTGCGATAAACACAAACGGCAGAGACAACAAAGTTATGATAATCGCGTCAACCACAGCCGCCCGAAAAAGAATGACCGCGGTGATCTCCCCGCCCCTATAACCAGCATAAAGCCAAGAATGCAAATTTTCCCAAATCAAATTAAGAAAAAAAGACAAAATAAAAATTGAAATTATTTTTTTCATACTGAACCAATTAATCCATTCCCTTATCCTTCATAGGACTACACACATCCGCACGCTTGTCCTTCATATCCTGGCGGAGGATGGAATTAGAGATTAGTTATTTTTTCTTTCCATTTTTGGGATGTCATTTTATATTCTTCAAGCAATTCACATAATCTCTGGCTAGGACTGCTAGTAGAATACCGTCTTTTTTGTCTCCAAAATTCTGTTTCTGTATATCCCATCTTTTTTGCGACGGAAAATGCCTCTTTATAAGTTAAGACGTATATTTCTAGATCTTTTCCTCCGTGCGTGTGCCAAACATAGACGAGCAGTAACGCATTTATTCTTTTATACTTTTCATCCAAACCAAACGATTTCCTACTAGCCGCTTTCATTTGAATCGGACGCGCAACAAATGTTTTGTTTTTTGCGATGTCCAAATATACGATCATGTCTATTCCCCGATCGCGTTCTGGACGAGCAACCTCTAAACCCGCTTCTAATAATGCATTAACGAGTTTATTCCTTCCCATTAATTCAATAATTTGGGTGTCATGCGTTTTTGATTTTTTTGATGTTGTCATA
>CAZBFB010000016.1:0-9589 GCA_964491085.1 uncultured Gammaproteobacteria bacterium
ACGACAATTAGGGAGCGACACTTGCCCTCCCTGTTTAATTATGCTAAAATACTCCCAATCGCCAATTTGACATTTGTCCCGCCACAGCGGGATCCCGCCTCGCGGCGGTGATCATTTATCACTCGTCATTTTAACAAATATGCCTCTTCGCAAAGTCCAAAAAGGAAGAATCGAAACGAAAAGAACTACCGACCACAGTCTACAGACTACAGCTACAACGTCTCGGACCGTAGTCCATAGACCATCGACTGTAGTCCAAGCGTCAAGTCCGTCGACCGTAGTCAAATCCAACCCCTCTAAACCCGCTTCTTACGACGCCGGCAGTATTACCGTCCTTGAAGGCCTGGAAGCCGTGCGTCGCCGCCCTGGCATGTACATTGGTTCCACCGGCGCGGTTGGTCTGCATCACCTCATTTGGGAAGTCGTGGACAACTCCATTGATGAAGCCATGGGTGGTTTTTGCACGGAAATCGAGGTGCGACTGTTGCCTGATTATTTGGTGCAAGTATCTGATAATGGTCGTGGCATTCCGGTTGATAAACATAAAGTTACCAAAGTATCAGCCCTCGAAACCGTATTGACCAAACTGCATGCCGGCGGAAAATTTGGCGCGGGCGGATATAAAGTTTCCGGTGGTTTGCATGGCGTGGGCGTATCGGTGGTGAATGCTTTGTCGCCATTTTTGTTGGCGCGAGTGCATCGTGAAGGAAAAATTTGGATCCAAGAATACAACCACGGCGAGCCGAAAGCAAATGTGAAAGCCGGTAGCTCGATAAAAGGCACGGGCACTACGATTACGTTTCAGCCGGATTTGAAAATTTTTGCCGCCGCGGTAGAGACCGCGGGCAACGATCCTTTGTTTGACGGCAAAATTATTTTACAACATTTGCGTCAGCAGGCCTATTTGACCAAGGGGGTACGCATTCGTTTAATTGATGAGCGCGCGGCCAAAAATATTTCCGCCAAAAATTTGCCGGAACCGTTCAGCCCGTCTGATCCTTTGCAAACGTTTACGTTTTATTTCGAGGGCGGTATCCGCTCGCTGGTGCGTCACTTGAATCGTAATAATAAATCAAAACAAGAGTTGGTATTCTTTTTTGATAAAGAAATTGAAGGTGTTGAAGTGGAAATCGCTCTGCAGTACACCGAGGAAATAAAAGAATCGGTTTTTACGTTTGCCAACAACATTCACACAATCGAAGGGGGCACGCATTTGATCGGTTTTAAGACAGCCCTGACGCGCACGCTCAATGCTTATGCGCGCAAGCAAGAATTATTAAAAGAAAAAGATGACAATTTAACCGGTGAGGACACGATAGAGGGTTTGACCGCGGTGATTAGTGTTAAAGTGCCCAACCCCCAATTTGAAGGTCAAACCAAAACCAAATTAGGCAACACCGAAGTCAAGGGGTATGTGGAAAATACTTTTGGCGAAGCGTTCACCTATTTTTTGGAATCAAATCCGCGCGAAGCACGAGCCGTTATTGAAAAATGCGTGCTGACTGCCATGGCGCGCAAAGCCGCTCGCACCGCGCGCGAAGCCGTAATTCGCAAAGGCGCGATGGAAGGTATGACTCTGCCGGGCAAATTGGCGGATTGTTCATCGCGCAATCCGGAAGAGTGCGAATTATATTTGGTTGAGGGTGATTCGGCTGGTGGTAGTTGTAAAATGGGACGCAGTCGCGAGTTTCAAGCGATTTTGCCGTTGCGGGGAAAAATTTTGAACGTAGAGCGCGCGCGCTTGGACAAAATGTTATCGAACAACGAAATCAAATCGCTCATCATCGCCCTCGGCACGAATTTTGGCGAGGCGTTTGATATCACAAAATTGCGTTATCATCGCATCGTATTGATGACGGATGCTGATGTTGATGGCGCGCACATTCGCACCTTATTGCTCACGCTGTTTTATCGGCACTTTCCGGAGTTGATCAAACAAGGTCATTTGTACATTGCGCAACCGCCGCTTTATCGTGTGCAATATCAAAAAGACGTGCGCTATGTATATTCGGACGCGGCCAAAGAACAAGCGTTGGCGGAAATGCTTTCAAAAAAACAAGAAAAGAACACAACAAAAAATCAAGAAATCAAAAAATCAAGAAATCAAGATGGGGAAGGAGAGGGTGAAGGGGAAGAAAATATTCCCGAACTTAAAGCCAGCATTCAGCGGTATAAAGGATTGGGTGAAATGAATCCGGTACAATTGTGGGACACAACCATGAATCCGGCGACACGCACTATGAAACAAGTAACCATCGAAGACGCCGCGGCCGTGGACGAAACATTCGACATATTAATGGGCGCCGAAGTGGCCCCCCGCAAAAAATTCATCCAAACCCACGCGAAAAAGGTGAAGAATTTGGATATATAGTAATAGTAAATTCAGTAAATCCAAAAAAATTATTTGATGTATTTGGCTGGATTTACTGAATTTACTGGATTTACTACCCCTTGCCCCGTTACAAATCCTTACATCTAAAGTAGTTACGTAATGCCTACGCCCCCATGTACTAAGGGAAAAATTTTTACGCTATGCCTTTAATTGTTTGGATTTATAACGGGGCTTGCATTATTTTTGTGAGTAGTGTATAGTGTGGATAAGTGGCCTGGAAGGGGCCTTTTTAGATACCTTAATTTCAAGCTAAAAAGCTAATTAGCAAGAAGCTAAAAGCTGTTCATATGTCTTTTCTTAAAGAAAACGCGCTTACTAAATATTTCATCGAATCCCGCCAAGAGCTTAAAAAAGTTGCTTGGCCGACGAAAAAAGAAACCAAAAATCATACGCTGGTGGTGATCGGGATCAGTTTGGGCGTGGCGATTATACTCGGCGCGGTGGATTATTTGTTAAATCTATTAGTTCAATTAGTCGTGAAATAGATTTTATTCTACTGAAGCTAAAACCTACTGAAGCTATTTTTTATGCCCAAACAGACAGGTGAAGAAGGCCGTCGCTGGTACGTTTTACACACGTATTCCGGCTATGAAGAAAACGTATCGCGCAATTTGCGCCAGCGTATTGAATCCATGGACATGGAAGACAAAATCTTCAATGTTTTGGTGCCGACTGAAAAAAAGATTCGCATAAAAAACGGCAAACGTAAAACCGTGGAAGAAAAGATTTTTCCGGGCTATGTGTTGGTTGAGATGATTGTGAATGATGATTCGTGGTATGTGGTGCGCAATACGCCGAATGTTACTGGTTTCGTCGGGGCGGGAGTAACGCCAACACCGATTGAAGAAGATGAAGTTGCCAAGCTGTTAGCACGCACGAAAGGCGACGAGCCGGAGTATGCGATTGATGTTGTTCCCGATGATCTGGTGCGGGTGATTGATGGCCCATTCAAGGGTTTTGAAGGAAAAGTATCGCAGGTTGATAATGTGCACGGCAAGATTAAAGTGCTTGTGTCCATGTTCGGCCGTGAAACGGCAGTGGAGTTGGATTATTTGCAAATTCAGAAAGTTTAATTATTTTCGTCATAGTTTCGTAGAATTTCGTAGTTCGTACCCCGTGCCCCGTATGAAGTATAGAGGGTCAGTGGGTACGAACTACGAACAAGTACGAATGATACGAACAAATTTATGGTATGCCCACAAAAAAAGTGACTCCGAAAAAAGTTAAGGTAGTGGCCAAGGAAGAAGTGACCGCGGCGCCGGCCGGTCAATATCATTACGCCGTGGGTCGGCGTAAGACCGCTGTGGCGCGCGTGCGTTTGTTTACGACCGGTACGGGTGAGATTACAATCAATGGCAAAACCTGCGAGCAATATTTTCCGCTCGATGTCTGGCAACAGAAAGTGGTCGCGCCGTTGAAAACTGCGGGTATGTTAAAAACTTCAACTCTCGTCGTGTCGGTAAACGGCGGCGGTATTCCCGGCCAAGCCGAAGCGGTGCGTCATGGCGTTGCCCGCGCGATATTGAAATATCAACCGGAAACGAAAACCTCCTTGAAAGCCGGCGGTTTCTTAACGCGCGATCCGCGTGAAAAAGAACGCAAAAAATACGGTTTACACAAAGCTCGCCGCGGCCAGCAATGGGCCAAGCGGTAACGCGCCGTTAGCGCGTTCGCGGACCTACGCATAATAACGCAGATAAAACTTCTCGAAAGAGGGGTTTTATTTTTACTTGACATTTCTATATTATAATGTATAATGGTCATATTCGTGGTTAAAGACGCGAATAAAGGAGGGAACTCGGATGCGGAAGAGCTATCCGAGCGGTTTCGTCTAGTTGCGCATCTTTTGCTGACCCCACTAGAAGGATGTCCCCAACATCCGGAAAGCGGGGTTTACCACAACCAAAAAAACAACGACGCTGTACTCCTGTCAACGCTGGACAGGAGAACATAACTACCGTCTTAGTTGAGGGGAACACATCCCTCTTGCCGTGGAAGCGGTTCGGTAGTTTACTCAAACCTGATTTGGGTAGATGAAGCGCTAGTTCCGCATAGCATTCCTGTCGCTTCATCAGGGTTTGTGTTTGCGGCTTCTTTCTGGTCATTCTTTCTGGTCATGATGATCAGAACAAGCAAACAATTAGCCGGTGCGGGCTAATAGGTTAAAGGGAGGTCGGTCGATGCCGGCCGCAGCAGCGGTGTGTTTCCCGACAGGGTTTCGGGCAGAAGTGCGAGCGCGTCGCATCTGTCCGGAACCCTCTTTTTTTTATATCAGTTTGGGAGTACAATCTTTATATATTGCAGTTGACGCCTAAATTATTTTTAGCTTATCAGCTTAATTTGCTTACTTTACTTGATTTACTAATTACCATGCTTCGTCCCTCCCAAAACGCCACCTTCTTAACCTTTGGCCATGTTGCCCAGAAGCTGATTTCAGTCGGCTATTTTGTTGTGATTGCGCGCCTGGTGGGAGCCGAGGGAATTGGCGTTTTTGCCTTTGTGATTTCTTTGATGTTGGTTTTGGGCGTGATAGTTGATGCCGGTTTAAATTTTTATGTTACGCGGGAAGTGGCGCGTGATCAGAGGGTGATGCAAAATTTGTTAGCGCGCGGTATCGCCTTAAAATTAATTGGTGGGGTTTTGGCTTATGGATTGTTAGTGCTATTTTTATATTTTACTAATATTTCTCCGCTGGCGCGCACGATGGGATTGATTGTTGGTGTGTCCATGATGCTAGACGGCTTCATGTTATTATTTTATGCGATTTTGCGTGGCTTGCAGGATTTTCGTTATGAAGCCATCGGCATGGCCTTGTCACAATTGATGATTGCCATTATTGGTATTAGTGGATTATTACTGGGTGGATCATTGGTGGTATTAGCGTGGGCATTTCTAAGCGGATCGGTGATCAACATGATTTACGCGGCGTGGCGATTGCGGCAAAAAATTGTGATACCATGGCCAGTATGGTCAGTTGGTTCGTTGTGGGCATTATTGTTTGCGACCTCGCCGTTTTTAGTTAGCGCCATATTTACACGAATTTATGGTTACGCGGATACGCTATTGTTAACGCTTCTCACGGACGAGGCCACTACCGGTTATTACGCGGCTGGTTCAAAAATTCCCTTTGCTTTAACATTTATTCCCGGCGCATTTGCCGCGGCAGTGTATCCGCGGTTGTCAAAATTAGCACATGATCAGCCGGAAGCGTTTCGTTTATTTTTTACGCGAGCTTTGGTAGTATTTGGAGTGATTAGCTTGCCGCTTGGCGTGGGATTAGCGCTGGTCGCTCGGGATGTTATTATTTTGTTTTACGGTGTATCATTTTTGCGTTCAGTTGCGCCGCTGGCTATTTCGAGCATTGGTTTTATTTTTTATTTTTTCAGTTTTTTATTTTCCGTGGCTTTGAACGCGTCGGATCGTCAAATTCGCGCCATGGTGCATCTCGGTATAGCGGCAGCGGTAAATATTATTTTAAATATTATTTTTATACCGCGCTGGCAAGAGACCGGCGCCGCTTGGGCTGCTTTAGTTACCGGACTAGTGATTGTTGTACTGGGTAAAATCGCTTTACGACAAGAAATTTTCAAATGTTTTGGCTCACTTTTTATTCGGTTTATAAAAATTGTGTCAGCCACGGCTGGCATGGCATTAGTTATCATGTGGTTACCGAATGTTCATGTATTTATTTCTGTAGTAAGTGCCGCGGTCACATATGTGTTATTAATTCTGGTTTTGGGCGTATTTAAAACAGAAGATTGGCAAACATTACGAGTAATTCTGAAAGTATGATTTCTGTTATCATTCCCGTGTACAATCACGCGCGCGAACTTGAGCGTTGTTTGCGTTCATTGGAACGGCAAACATTCAAGGATTTTGAAGTAATAGTCGTAGATGACGGATCGGATGAACCATTACTGTTTACGGATTACCCGTCTCGACTCGGTCGATCCGAGGCGGACGGTTTACGGATTACAAAATATGACCGTCCCCATCTCGGCGCTCCGACCGCGCGTAATTTCGGATTTAGTCAGAGTAAAGGCGAGTATGTAATTTTTTGCGACGCGGATGTGTTTATGTATCCGAAATGTTTGTTGGAAATGTATGAAGCGTTGCTAGCCAATCCGTCAGCCAGTTTTGCCTATAGTAATTTCAAATGGGGTTGGAAAAAATTTCGGTTGTGGCCGTTTTCTGCTGAACGTTTACGGCGTGATAATTATATTCACACCACCTCGCTCCTGCGCCGCTCGGCGTTTCCCGGTTTTGATGAATCTCTAAAACGATTTCAAGATTGGGATTTATGGTTAACTCTTGTAGAGCAAGGAAAAACCGGCGTTTGGGTACCGCGCGAATTATTCAAAATCACGGAACGCAAACGCAATGGTATGAGCCAATGGTTCCCGAAATTTTTATATCGTTTCACCAACACCGATCGCGTCCGCGCGTTTGCAGAAGCCAAAGAAATTGTCAAGAAAAAACATAAATTAAAGTAAACAAAAAACCGGCCACCGCGCCGGTTTTTTTATTCGAGCTTGTCGAGAATGGTCGCTAAGCGGCTTTCTTATAGTATCGCTCGGTTAATTCTTGAAGTCGGGTTACGGCATCCCATTTTCCACTCTGACCCAGATCCCTTGCTTTTAAGAGTAACGCACCGGGTTGATCCTTAATAAGTTCAAATTCTGTCTCGATGGCAACTAATTCAGGATTTTGTTCACCTTCGCGCATATGGTTTGATTAAGAATTATATTTCAAGTTTAAGGTATCTATGATAAGCTGTCAAACATGTCTCCGTATCTCAAAATAGCGGCGTTGGCGTGGCAGGAGTATTTGGTGTATCGGTTGAATTTGGTTTTGGAATTTTTTGGGCGGTTTTTGCAAAGCGGGATTATGGTCGTGTTGTGGTGGCAGGTGTTTGCGAGTCGAGGGGATGATCCGATTTATGGGTACACGCTTTCCGTCATGTTGACTTATTTGGTTGTCGCTGGTATTTTGGAAAATTTATTTGAACTTTCGAGTCAAGGAGATGAGATTAACGACGATATTCGGGAGGGGCGTGTGGGTAGTTGGTTGGTGCGACCGATATCCGCTTTGGGAGTGTGGTTTACGCGCGATCTGACGCGGCGCGTGTTTACATTTTTGTGCGGGTTGGTGCCATGGCTGGTGATTATCGCGATATTGCATGAACAGATGGCGCCAATCCATCCGCGAGTCAGTTTGGTTATGGTGGCTGTGTTGGTGATTGCGTTTTTAGTTGATTATTTTTTGTTTACCGATATTGCCTTGCTGGCATTTTGGTTTAATCAAACCTGGGGGCCGCGGTTTGTGTTGCGCGTGGCGATTCCGTTATTGGCCGGTACATTTGTACCGTTCGATGTGTTTCCGTCGTGGTTTCAAACCGTGGTGGCCTATACACCGTTTCCGATCATGCGCTATGTGCCGACGGCTTTGTTGTTAAACGGCACGTTGCCGCCGCACGCTGATACGATGATTACGGCCGGTGTTGTTTGGTTAGTAGTATTACTCGCGTTGGAAATTATTTTGTGGCGCCGCGGGGTGCGGCGGTATGATGTGAGTGAAGCGATATGAAATATTTACGGATTTTCAAAATTTTTGTGAGCACGAGTTTGGCGAATCAGATGATCTATCCATCCAGCTTTTATTTTTCCATTGTCGGTAAGATTGCGCGCGTGTTGCTGGCGGTATTTTTGTTTGATATTATTTATGGATTCACCGATACGATTGCGGGGTGGAGCAAGGGAGAAGCGATGATGGTATTAGCGACTTACCTCACGATTGAGTTTTTGATTATCGTTACCGTGCATCGTAACTTATTGTATTTTTTACCGGCGGCGATTCAGCGCGGGACGTTTGATTTTTGGATCACTAAACCGGTGTCCACGTTATTTTTTGCCGCCGCCCGCGTGTTTGATTTTATGGATTTGATCAGCGCCGCGAGCGTGGTGATAGTGTGGTGGCGGGCGTTGGCTCTGCTGGGAATCAATATAACTGCGGGGCAATGGTTCGCTTGGTTCATGGCGATCGGAGCGGCGTATATTTTAGTGGCGGCGCTACTTGTTATTATCGCTTCAACCGCGTTTTGGTCTATGACGCGCGTCGGGGCGGGGCGATTATTTGAAAATATGTTGAGCGCCGGGCGGGTGCCGACGGATGTTTTTTCTAAACCCGGTCGCGTGTTGTTGTCAACTATTATCCCGATCGCGTTTATCGCCACGGTGCCGAGCGAAATTTTATTGCAACGGGTGTCGGTTGATACGGTTCTGATCGGCGGAGTTGTTGAAATTGTATTTGTGGTATTGGCATTATATTGTTGGCGCGTCGGCTTGCGTCATTATTCCAGCGCCTCTAGTTAGGAATTAGCTTCTTAGCTTACTAGCTTGTTAGCTTGAATTCTCAAAAGCTAGAAAGCTAATCAGCTAGTAAGCTAAAATCTATGGTAGTATACTGGCATTTTTTCAAACTTCGGTTTTTGAGCGAATTCATGTATCGCGCGAATATCGTGGCGTTTTTATTGACGCAAGCGGTATGGTTGACGGCGTATATTTTTTTATGGAGTTCAATTTATGGTAACGGTTTGTCAGTGGGAGATTATGATTTTCGTAGCATCATGACCTATTCGATGCTAACGGCCTTGTTTCAGTTTTGGACATTCTTGCGCCTCGGTCGTGAATTGGCGCAAGCTATTGAATCGGGTGATTTAAATATGTACTTAACGCGGCCGTTAAGTTTTTTGGCAAGTTTTACCGCGTTGGGAGCAGGTCGAATTGGGTTGGATATTATCTTAGGCATCATTTTGATAACGGGTCTTTTTATTTTTTTCCCGCATTTTTTATTGGTGCCAAGTTTGGCGGCAGTGCCTGGTGCCCTAGTGGCCATGGTTATTGGTGTATCCTTGATAGTATTAATGTCTTTGATAATCGGTCAAATCAGTTTTTGGGTGGTGAAAACCGGGGGGTTGGATATTATATTTTTATTTACCGCGTCGTTTTTGGCCGGTGATTATTTGCCTATAGATTTGTTTCCTCCTTTGTGGCAGACAATAATTTTATGGACACCGTTTCCGTATATGATGTGGTTTCCTTTACAAGTATTATTAGGACGGTCTTCGCGTGGCGAAGGGGGACACGCGTTTACGATTGCGGTCGGTTGGTTGCTTGTTTTGGCTGTGATAGTATTTGG
>CAZBFB010000017.1:0-25296 GCA_964491085.1 uncultured Gammaproteobacteria bacterium
TTTGAACAAAGAGGGGGTGAACATTGCCACGCTAGAAGATCCGGTGGAGTATTCGATTGCTGGCGTCAATCAAGCCCAAGTGCGACCCGAAGTCGGGTTTACATTCGCGACCGGTTTACGCTCGCTGTTACGCCAAGATCCCAACATAATCATGGTTGGTGAAATTCGTGATGGTGAAACTGCTGGGTTGGCGGTTCAGGCCGGTTTGACCGGACACTTGGTTTTGTCTACGCTTCATACCAATGATGCCTTGGGGGTAGTGCCGCGTTTGAAAGATATGGGGGTGGAGCCGTTTTTGTTAGCGTCAACCTTGAACGCGGTGGTGGCGCAACGGCTGGTGCGGCGAATTTGTCAGCAGTGTTCGGAAGCCATTGGCGCGCCACCGGAGTTTGAAGAAGAATTATTGCCAGAATTGCAAGCCGTGCCGGAGGAAGCGCTGGCCGCCTACGCTTTGGAGCGGCCACAACGTCCGTTGAAATTTTTTAAAGGACGCGGTTGTGCGGCGTGCGGACAATCGGGTTATAAAGGCCGTATGTCTATTGCCGAAGTATTGGAAGTAACGCCGGCCATGCGCACGATTATTCAAGAAGGGTTCGCGCCGGAGCGGGTGCAAGCAGAATTAAAGAGTCAAAAATTTTTAACCCTTCGCCAAAATGGCATCATCCGCGCTCTCGCCGGCGCCACGACGATTGAAGAAGTCCTGTTAGCCACGCGGGAACACTAAATCAATTACTAAATTGCCAAATAATTAATTCCGAATTTAATTAGAAATTTTCCGCTTCGGGCGGATCGGCCTCTGGCCGAAAAATTGGAAATTTGGAAATTTTTTCCCTATGCCTAATAAAAAACCGCACATTCTCGTAGTTGAAGATGATCAATTTTTAGCTGAAATGTACGCGACCAAGCTTGGTATTGAAGGATTTGAAGTTGAAGTGGCGAGTGACGGACAACAGGCGCTTGATATGCTCGGTGCGCGTGTGCCGGATCTAGTTATTTTGGATTTAATGTTGCCCAAAGTTGATGGGTTTGGTGTGTTGGAACAGTTGCGGGCGACCACTGCTACGGCGCGTGTGCCGGTAATTGTGCTGTCTAATTTGGGTGAAAAAGAAAGCGTGGATCGCGCCCTCTCCCTCGGTGCCAACGATTACCTGATCAAAGCGCATTTCCTCCCGACTGAAGTGGTGGCCAAGATTAGGCAGACGCTGGGCATTTAGAAAATAAATTGCCAAATTTCCAATTTTTCGGCCAGAGGCCGATCCGCCCGAAGCGGAAAATTTCTAATTAAATTCGGAATTAATTATTTGGCAATTTAGCAAATTGGAAATTTGGTAATTTATTCCTTCATGTCCACGACTGCGCAAAATTTAATTTTTGCTTCCTTGTTGGCGACGGCGGCTGAACGGCAGGCGAGTGATGTTCATTTGGTGCCCGGGGAAAAACCGATGTTGCGCGTAGACGGCGCGTTGGAGCGGCTGGAAGAAGAAGCGGTGGTTACGGCCGAAGCTCTCACTGAATTAGTTGGTTCGTTGTTGGCTCCCGAGGAAAGTCAACAGCTCGCGCGCGACCGGCAGATAATTATAGCCAAATCATTTGAGCGTGGTTTGCGTTTTAAAATTAATGTTCATTATCAGCGCGATCAACTATCCTTGTCGTTGCGTACGATTCGTGCCGTCGTTCCCTCATTGGCTGAATTGGGTTTGCCGGAATTTATCCAATCCTATGCGCAAGTTAAGCGTGGTTTAGTGATTGTGGCCGGGCCATTTGACAGCGGCAAGACAACTACCATTGCTTCATTTTTACAAACGATCAATGCGAGCGCGCGCCAGGCGATTATTACTTTTGAGGCGCCGATTGAGTATGTCTTGAAATCAGATCAAGCCATGGTGGAACAGCGCGAAATCGGGCGCGATGTGCCGACTTTGCTTGATGGCTTATCAGTGGTGGAAGCCGAAGATGTGGATGTGTTGGCAGTGGCCGATGTGCCGGATTCCGCTAGCCGTGAAAAATTATTGCGTTTGACCGAAGCGGGACGTTTGACTTTTTTGGCCGTTGAAGCTAATTCCACGATTCAGGCCTTGGAACAAATGGTTCAGCATCCGGTTCCGGAACAGCGTCAGCATTTGCAATCACTCCTCGCCGATGTGTTTTTGTGTCTGATTTTGCAACGATTGGTGCGGCGGGTTGGCGGCGGGCGATTGTTAGCCACGGAGCTGGTCATTGGCACGCAAGCCATTCAAGCATTAATTCGTGAAGGGAGATTTTTTCAAGTACCGACATTGGTGCAGACCTCGCGCGCGGATGGCATGATGCCGCTCGACACGGCGCTACAGCGTTTGGTCCAAAGCGGCGAAGTTTTGCCCGAAGAGGCCCTACGCCACGCTCAAGACCGAGCCAATATGCAACGCTTATTAGCAAAATAAAATTAAAAGCGTAAAATGAAAAACGTAAAACTATGGAGTTGCTTTGCAACTAAAAAATATTCATCCAGCAGAGCTGGATACCATTATTTTACATTTTTCGCTTTAAATTTTTAATTTTTTCATGCCCATCTTCCAATTTCGTGCTCGGAATAATCGGGGTGAAATGGTGACTGACTATGTAGAAGCGCCCGATGCCACTGGTGCCCGCGAGGCCGTTCAGAGTCGTGGGTTATTTGTGTTGGATGTTGTTCAACAAGCCGGAGATGATGGCTGGCAAAAATTAGTGCCGTGGTTGCGTCATATTCCAGCGCGCGATTTGGTGGCATTTTCGCGGCAATTGGCAGTCATGGCCGGAGCCACGATTCCTTTGGTGCAGGCCTTGCGTACCTTGGTGGAGCAGAGTAGCAATGTGCATTTGAAAGCCATTGCCCTGCGTTTGGCCGAGGATGTCTCGGGTGGCTCGCGACTGTCACAATCCATGAGTTCTTTTCCGTGGGTATTCAACACGTTTTTTGTTAATATGGTGCGCGCGGGCGAAGTGTCCGGTCGTTTGGATGAGACGTTAAATTTTTTAGCGGACGAACAAGAAAAGGATTATGATCTTTCCACCAAAATTAAAGGCGCCATGATGTATCCGGCCTTTGTGATCGGTGGTATGATAATAGTAGGGTTTATCATGATGGTGTTCGTTCTGCCGAAGTTGACCGAATTGGTGGCTGGCATTGGCGGTCAATTACCCTGGTCAACGCGTACGCTGATTGCTGTTTCGAATCTGGTGAGCGGTTATTGGTATTTGTTGCTAGCCGGGGCGGCGGGGCTGGTGGCTGGTGCTACGGCTTTTATCAAGACCGTGCCCGGTCGTTGGTGGTGGGATAACAAGAAATTGCGTTTGCCCTTGATTGGCACCTTAGCGCAAAGAATTTATTTGGTGCGGTTGACGCGCGGTTTAGCCACGCTTTTATCCGCCGGCATTCCCTTGACTCAAGCCATTGGCGTGGCCGCGCAAGTGATCGGCAATACGGCTTACGCCGATCTGTTAGAAAAAACTGTAGCCGAAGTGGAAGAGGGACGATCCGTTACTGTCCTGCTCGCTAAATCGGATGTGGTGCCGGCGATGGTTTATCAGATGATGGCCGTAGGGGAGCAAACCGGTCAATTGGACAGCATGCTCGAAAAAGTATCATTGTTTTATGCGCGCGAAGTTGAGACATTGGTGCAAAATTTGGTGCGTTTAATCGAGCCGGCGATTATTATTTTGTTGGGAGTGGCGGTTGGTGTGGTGGTAGCGGCGGTGATTTTGCCGATTTTTAATCTAGCCACCCAGCTATAATAAATTTTTCCTTCCGGTTATCTTTCCTCAAGTGAGGGGAGAGGTTAGGGAGAGGGTGACAGGGTTGTCCACAGGAGTTATAAAAGGAGTTTTTGAAGCTGAAAATATGTGGTATAATAATTCTAACGATATACGAGGTTTTACTTTAATAGAATTGTTGGTAGTGATTTCGATTATTGGATTACTATCAACTATCGCCACCGTATCGTTGGGTACTGCTCGACAGCGGGCGCGTGATGTGCGTCGCGTGGCGGATATTCGTCAACTGCGAACCGCGTTGGAGCTTTATTTATCTGATGAAAATACATATCCGGTAGTGCCGGCCGGATCGGCGCCGCTCGTGATTGGTGATGAAAACGCGCGAGTGCTTTGTGGTGGTCTGGCTGGATTTGTGGCAAATTTGGCCGCCTGTACCGGGCGTTTGTATATGGCAAACGTGCCGACCAATATTGCACCGGGGGGTAGTACATATACCTATTTGTCAGTCAGTAAAGATGCCGCGTTCCAGTGCACGCAGTCGCCGTGCGAAAATTACGCGATTGAGTTCTCTCTGGAAAAATCAGTGGCGCAATTAAAAGATGGTTTGCACTGTTCTTTGGCGACCGGGGCGGAAGATGGCCCGTGCCCGCACCCGTGATTCGCTCCAGTGCAGCCGCGGACACACGCGGACAAAATGCAAAACTTTATTAATACTTTATAAAAGATTTATGATAGGACATTTGAAACCAAAAAAAGGTTTTACGCTCATTGAGCTGTTGGTGGTTATTGCCATCATCGCTTTGCTGTCCACGATCGCCGGGGTGGCGCTTAACTCGGCCCGGCAAAAGGGTCGCGATGCTAAGCGTGTTGCTGACATTCGGCAGATTCAGACCGCGTTAGAGCTCGGCTTTGATTCGGCTTTGGATTTTCCTGGCCACGCGACATCGGTAGCATTGGGTGCGACTGGTTTTGGTAAATTGTGCCAAGATGGTGATACGGCGACTGCTAATAATCAGTATCTGTTTGCTGATGCTTGTGCGGCTGGTACCACTGTTTACATGGCGAAGGTATCGCGCGATCCTTCCAAAACAGGCGGTGGGGTAGTTTGTGCGGCGGCCTCAACCGCTGTCTGTGACTATGCTTTTAAGCGTCCGGCGGCATTGCAGTATGAATTAATGTTCTATCTAGAAGGTGGAGCTGGCGGTTTGGGAGCTGGTCTTAGCTGTGCTTCAGAAGCCGGTATTGTTTCCGGCGCAACCTGTACTCATTGATTCGCTCCGGCGAATCCGTGGATTGACGCTGACTTGACGCGGACAAAATGCAAAACTTTATTAATACTTTATAAAAGATTTATGATAGGACATTTGAAACCAAAAAAAGGTTTTACGCTCATTGAGCTGTTAGTGGTTATTGCCATTATTGGCTTGCTTTCAACCATTGCGGTAGTGTCGCTTAATTCGGCCCGGCAAAAGGGTCGCGATGCCAAACGCGTAGCGGATATTCGTCAGATTCAAACCGCGTTAGAGCTTTATAATGATGGTCAGAGTGGCAACGGCTATCCTTATGACGGCACAAACGGCAACGTCGGATTAAATTTGGGTAGTACGAATGGCAAGGTTTTGAGCAGAACAGCCGGTTTTTCCGTGGCCGGAGGGGGAACGGGGGATATTTATATGGGTTTGATTCCGCCTGATCCGCTAGCTACACAATATTACGTCTATGTTTCTAAAGCGACAGATGGCAGTGATTGTAATACCGGACCGTGTGCTCGATATGAAATTACCTTTTCTTTAGAAGGAACAGTCAGTGGTTTGAGCGGAGCGTTGTGCGCTAGTGAAGCCGGGATTACCCAGACGACTTGTACACATTAATTTGCTAAAGAAAATTCGTTGACGCACGCGGACTTGACGCAGACCGACGCGGACGGTGATACAAAATTGCAAAAAACGCCTCTGGTTAGGGGCGTTTTTTAGTACCAGAATATCATGGCTCGCCCCGTTACCAATCAGCGTTAGGCCATTCATGGTATAACTGTCATCAGGCGTAAGCCGACTAACGTCTCTGGCAGTTATGATACGATAACCTAGTGAGGATTTGTAACGGGGCGAGGAGCGGTAGCGACGGGGCAATCTAAAATGCGGATTGCTTCCTCACTTCGCTAAAGCTACGGAGGACAAATTGCTCTGCTCCCAATGACATAGAGGGGTAAAGCGTGCTATTATAGGAGTATGAACGCTCTATTTTTTCTTGTTCTTTTTCTCCTTGGCGCCGCCGTGGGTAGTTTTATTTTGGCCACGGCCACACGGCTGACAGCCGGCGAAACCTTACGCGGGCGTTCACATTGTGCACACTGTCGGCGCACATTGTGCTGGTATGAATTGATTCCGGTGGCGAGCTGGTGCTGGTTGCAAGGCAGGTGTCGCACCTGCCAACATTCGCTGGGACTGGCTTTGCCGTTCGCCGAAATTACGCTGGGGATTTTATTTGTACTGGCGGGGCAGTTGGCGCCGTCACTGGCCATACTTGGTTACTGGCTAATTTCTCTGACTTTGGCGGCGATTTTGTTTTTATGTGATTGGAAACATTCCGTTTTGCCGGATCAAATTTCTTTGCCGTGGTTAGTGTTTGCTCTATTGGTTGGTTTAGGGTTTGGTCCGGAACGCTGGTCAATATTAATTGGCGGTGTGGTGGGCGCTGGATTTTTTGCCCTGCAGTATATTATCTCGCGCGGCCGATGGGTTGGCGATGGCGATATTCGTTTAGGCGCTATTATGGGTTTGATGCTGGGTTGGCCGCTAGTGTTGCTGGCTCTGCTGATCGCGTATGTGACGGGAGCAATCGTCGGTCTGGGGTTAATCGCTCTCCGGCGCGTAAAATTTTCCAGCGCCGTGCCGTTCGGCGTCTTTTTAATACCGGCGCTCTTCATCACCCTCTGGTGGGGCAATAATTTAGTGCGCTGGTATGTATCGTTATGGTAAATTATGCGCAATATAATTAATTACGAGTTACCCGTCTCGACTCGGTCGATCCGAGGCGGACGGATTACGGATTACCCGTCTCGACTCGGTCGATCCGAGGCGGACGGATTACGACCACGTTTCGGTTTTACCCTCATCGAGCTCCTCGTCTCAATTAGTATTTTGGCGGCCGTGGTGGGTGTCAGTTTAGCTAATCTGCGTGGTGACAGTCGCGCGCGGCAAGTTTCTGCCGAAGCGTTTCAGTTTGCTAATATTTTGCGTGAAGTCGAACAACGCGCCGTCAATCAAGTGGATGTGGCGACCGGAAGACCACTCTTGCCCGAGGAACGATATGCCGTTATTTTTAAAGATACTACCTATCGGGTGGCGATTGATAGCAGTGTCACTGGCACCTGGGGAGTATTTGATGGGAATGAAATTATTTTGCGTACGCACACCTTGCCGCCGGCGATGCGAGTGGCTGTCTCCCCGCGTAGCAATCCGACTCTTATCGGATTTATTACCGGCGCGTCCGAGTTTGTGGTGAATACACAATCGTGCAACTATGTTAGTCCCAGTCAGCCGAGTCCGGTACTCACATTTACTTTTGTTCAAGGTAGTATCCGACAAAATATTGAATTGCGTTGCTTGACCGGTAACGTGACCATACCATGAAACCAAGAGGATTTACGTTATTAGAATTAATTGTAGCGTTGGGTATTATAATGACCGGCGTGGTAGCGGTGTTTGGTTTATTTTTGCAGACCAGTAAAACCCAACGGGCGCAAGAAGGTAATACATTGGCACTGACCTTGGCGCAAGAGGGTATTGAAGTGGTGCGTCTGATTCGCGATTCAAATTGGTTAGCCGGTTGCCCCCAGCGCACTTTGGCGGCGCAGGCCTATAATTGGAGCCAAGGCGGTTGTTTTGCATGGGACACCGGATTGTGGCAACCAAACGACGGCACCGCCACGGCCGTATTTGCTGATCAAACCAATCAATGGTCACTTGATTTCAGTATGGCCGACTCGGTACGCGATGCGACTAGCGGTTTATTTATACTCGATTCCGGTGTGATCGCGCCGAAGACAATAAATAATTCTGGCCTAATAAAAATGGCCTTACCTTATGCGCGTCTCATAACATTATATCCGATCTGTCGCGATGATCAACAAAACGAAACAGTGGTCGAGCCGGGTAAAGATTGCGGTACGAGTGAGCGGGTTGGTTGGCGCGTTGAATCAACTGTGCGCTGGAATGTCGGCAACGGCTACGAAGAACGCACTCTAGAAGACCACCTATATAATTGGCGCTAAGTATGGTAATGATTAAAAATTACAAGTTACGGATTACGGATTACGGATTACAATCCCGTCGCGGATTTACTTTGGTCGAAATGCTGGTTGTCGTCGGTATTTTTTCGTTGATTATGGTAGCGGTAACAGGAATTATATTGTCGGGTTTGCGTTTGGAGCGGCGTGTGACCGGTGGCAACCAGGCGGTTGAAGATGCCCGTCGTGATATCCAGGGCCTGGTGCGATTGGTGCGCTTTAGTCGTATTAATTATGTTTGGTATGTGGATCAAGGAATTAATTTGGCCGCGCCGGTGGCTACCCTAGCCATTATTTCCGAACAAGACGAACGCTTATTTGTCCGGGCTGGTACCACGTCGTGTTTTGGGCGCACGCTACCCTGTCTCGAGATGAGTATTGATACTGGACGTTCGTGGACACCACTGACCGCTAGCGGTGTCGCGGTTGATGATTTTGTTTTTTATATCAGCCCCAGCCAGAATCCATTTGTCAAAAACGCGAACGGAGAATTTATCAATCCGCCTTTGCAACCGCGTATAACCATTGTGGGTACATTCCGGGCGCCGGGCCGAGGCGGTCGCAGCAGTGAAGACATAGTTGTGCCAGTACAGACGACGGTTAGTTTGCGAACCTATGCACGATAAATTATTTAAACAAAAAAACAAAAAAACAAAAAAACAAACTCTTTGTTTTCGGCGCGGATCCGTTTTGCTCTATAGTATTTTGTTGTTGGCATTTATGTTGCCCGCTAGCATTGTGATTACTGATTTGGTGCGGAGCAGTATGCGCTCTAGTGGCTACAGTCAGCAGGGCACGGCCGCATTTTATGCGGCCGAGGCAGGCCTGGAAAGCGCGCTCTATGATTTGCGCAAAACTTCTGCGCCCTTGTCAGCCATAGACGGTCAGACATCGGCGGCGGATACATTTTTTAATCCCGCCGCGCGGTGGACACTAACCGCTATCGGCACACAACCAAACAGCACCATTGATGAGTTGCGTCCGGGAGAAACTGCTACGGTTGAGGTGTTTGATTTTGATAATCAGTTTGCCCCGTTTGCTTCTGGGCTGACCATAGTGTGGAGTGGCTCGGGCGGAGAATGGCTTGAACTGGCCTGGACCGGATGGGATTCAGTTGGCAATCCCACCAATACCACCACGCGCCGCGTGATGAGTCACAGTGAATCAGGCACAGTAATAGATTTAACGCTTGGCCAGCCCAACGCGGTGGCCTACAGTGTGTTGGTTAAAAACGTTTCTTTGACTCAAGCGGAAGTGATCACCGATATAATCATAGAGGCCAATGATGCTAATGGGCCGGTGCTATTACCAGCGCCGGTCACGCTGATCTCCACCGGCCGTTTTGGCCAATCCCAACAACCCCTGCGAGCAGTATTTCCGCGCCGTTCGCCTCTGTCATCATTGTACGACTATGTGCTATTCTCGGAATGCACCTTAGATAAAGGAACAGGAAGCGTAGAATGCCCATAACATTACTACGAAGTTACGAATGGACGCGAATAATACGAATGGGTTAATTAATTATTCGTATGTTTCGTAAGGATTCGTACCTTCGTAGTAATAATTGTAAGTATGAATAAATCTGACGCCAAAAAACGGATTGCCAAATTAAAGCGTGAGATTGACCATTACCGCTATCTTTATCATGTTTTGGATCGGGCGGAAATTTCTGAAGCGGCGCTTGATTCTTTAAAACATGAGCTCGCACAACTGGAACAAGTATTTCCGGATTTAGTAACACCAGATTCTCCCACCCAGCGCGTTGGCGGTCAACCATTACCAGAATTTTCTACAGTTACGCATGCCGTGCCGATGCTTTCGCTCAATGATGTGTTTTCGTTGGCTGAAGTGTCAGAGTGGGAAACGCGTTTGCATAAATTATTAGGGGCTAACGTTCACTGGGAATATTATAGCGAAATAAAAATGGACGGTTTGGCGATGTCGTTGGTATACGAACGCGGCCAATTATTTCATGCGGCCACGCGCGGTGATGGGCGAGTGGGTGAAGATGTTACCATGAATGTGCGCACAATCGCGGCCATTCCTTTGGCTCTGCCGGTCGCCGGCGATTGGGAGCAGATTGATAAAATTAATCGAGCGCATTTTTCTACAACGGCCTGGCAAGAGGTTGGGCAGCTCATTAAAACTAAGTCGTTTTGGCAAAAAATTCAGAGCGGTCGGGTGGAAGTGCGCGGCGAAGTGTATATGAAGCGCCAAGATTTTGAGCGTATGAATCGCGCGGCCGGCCACGACGGAAAAATTTTTGCCAATCCGCGCAATGCCGCGGCTGGTTCAATTCGTCAACTTGATCCGCGGGTGGCAAACAGCCGTCCGCTGTCGTTTTACGCCTATGATCTCGTAACGGATTTGGGACAAACCACTCATGAAGCCAGTCATCTATTGGTATTATTGTTGGGTTTTCCGGTGAATCCGTTGAACAAATTTTGTCCAACGCTGGCGGATGTAAAAAAAATATATGATGAGATCGGAACCAAGCGTGATCGTTTGCCCTATGAAATGGACGGCATCGTAGTGAACGTAAATTCTATGGTGTTATTCAATCGGCTCGGCGTGATCGGTAAAGCGCCGCGCGGGGCGATTGCGTTCAAGTATGCGGGCGTTGAAGCCACGACGAAAGTGGTTGACATTGTGGTGCAAGTCGGGCGCACCGGCGCGCTTACGCCCGTCGCGGTACTCGAGCCGGTGAACGTGCGCGGTGTAACCGTAACACACGCCACGCTTCATAACGCGGATGAGGTGGCACGACTTGATGTGCGCATTGGCGACACGGTCATTGTCCAGCGCGCCGGCGATGTGATTCCGGATATTGTGCGCGCGTTGCCGAACTTGCGCACAGGCAAAGAGAAAAAATTCCGCCTGCCGAAAAAATGTCCGGTGTGCGGCTCCATCGTGGTGAGGCGAAAAGTCGGCGGTAAAGACGCGGGGGCTATTCTCGCTTGCTCTAATCCAAAATGTTTTGCCCAACACTCGCGTTCGCTAATGCATTTTGTGTCACGCAAAGCTTTGGATATTGAAGGGTTGGGAGAAAAAATTATTGAATTATTGATCAACGAAGGACTGGTTAAAGACGCGGCTGATTTGTTTATACTCAAGGAAGGCGACCTAATGCCGCTCGAACGGTTTGCCGAAAAATCAGCCGATAATTTGATAAAAAGTATCGTGGCCGCTCGACGGATCTCATTGGCGCGCTTGGTGTACGCGCTGGGTATTCCCCATGTCGGCGAGCAAACGGCGATTGATTTGGCACAACAGTTTGGTTCGTTTCAAAAATTACGACAAGCCACGCCAGTCGAACTGGAAGCGGTGCCGGAAGTCGGTACGATTGTGGCCACGAGTTTGATTGAGTGGTTTGTCGATCCTGCCCACCAAGAAATGTTGGCCCGTTTGTTACCCCGACTGACAATCATGAATCCGCCGCCGCGTTCAGCCGGCCCGCTCCAAGGAAAAATATTTGTGCTCACCGGCACGTTGGCCGGTATGACCCGCGAAGAGGCGCAAGAAAAAATTCGTAACCGCGGCGGCAAGACCTCAAATTCAGTTTCAAAAGACACCCACTACGTCGTGGCGGGGGAGGCGGCCGGATCAAAGTATGATAAAGCCAAAAAATTAGGGGTAAAAATTTTGGACGAGCGCGAATTTTTGGGTTTGCTTAAGTAATGATTTTGTCGTACCATGGAAGCAGTATGAATACACAAGACCTTGATCATGTGGCTCACTTGGCGCGGTTGGGTTTGAGTGCCGGGGAAAAGGAAAAATTGGTTCAAGAGTTGACCAATGTTTTTTCTTATATTGAACAGTTGCAGACAGTAAACACCAAAAAAACCGTACCGACGGCGCATATCGGCGGCCTGCAAAATGTTACTCGACCGGATGTGGCTAGGCCTACTTCCGAAAATTTGCGGACGACATTGCGTGACCAATTTCCGGATCATAGTGGTCATGCATTGCGCGTACCGGCCGTCTTTGTCTCAAAGACCTCGGGACTCAAGCTGACTTGACGCAGACCAACGCAGAAAGTAATAATCGAACAATTTAGCAATTGTGAATACCATTCAGCAATTATCCGAAGCACTCACCAAGAAAGAAATTTCGGCCGAAGATCTAGTTGCGCAATCGGAAAAATTAGTAAACCAGTATGACCAAACCACTCATGCTTTTTTATCAACCGCGTTTGATTCGGCGCGGGTTGAGGCGCGCGCGAGTGATGAACGACGTAAACAGCAAACGACTCGCGGAGCGTTAGACGGTATCCCGTATGCGGTGAAAGATAATATTTTGGTTGAGGGTTTGCCAGCCACGGCTGCTTCCAAAATGTTGGAATCGTATCGCGCCGTGGAAGACGCCACTGTGGTGAGCAAGTTGCGCCAGCAAGGCGCGATGGTGGTGGGTAAGACAAATTTGGATGAATTTGCACATGGCGCTTCGACGGAATATTCTGCTTTTGGTCCAGCGCATAATCCGTGGGATTTGAATCGTGTGCCGGGCGGATCAAGCGGCGGTTCGGCGGTGGCGGTGGCGGCCGGTTATGTTCCCTTTGCCTTAGGTACGGACACGGGCGGCTCGGTGCGTCATCCGGCCGCGTTTTGCGGTTTGGTGGGATTAAAACCAACCTATGGTCGCGCGTCAAGGTATGGTTTGATTGCCATGACATCATCCACCGATGTGCCGGGGATTTTGGCGCGCACCGTGGCAGATGTCAGTGTGGTGCTTGAGGCGATTGCCGGTGAAGATCCGCGTGACATGAATTCATTGCCGGCGCCGGTTTTGAATTACAAAACGTATTTGCAAAACGATACTTTAAAAGGCGTGCGCATCGGGTTACCCAAAGAATATTTTATTGCCGGTTTGAATAGTGATGTACGGGCGGCGGTCATGGCGGCGGTTGAACAACTGCAAACCGCCGGCGCCGAGATATGTGAAGTGTCATTGCCCCATACCGAGAACGCTGTGCCGGCGTATTATATTGTTACACCGGCCGAAGTGAGCACAAATTTGGCGCGCTATGATTCGATGCGGTATGGCGAGCGGCCGAAAGGTTCATTGTGGGAAGTGTACGAAACGGCTCGTGGTCAAGGATTTGGTGCGGAAGCACGTCGCCGCATTATGGTGGGGACGCATGCGTTATCCGCCGGTTATCACGACGCGTATTATCTGCAAGCGGCAAAAGTGCGCACCAAAATTCGTGAAGATTTTTCGCGAGTGTTTGAACAGGTTGATGTGCTACTTACTCCAACCACCCCGGACGTTGCGTTCAAGAGCGGAGAAAAATCCGCTGATCCGGTGGCCATGTATCTGGAAGATATTTTTTTAACCGCTCCAAGTTTAGCGGGACTGCCGGCATTGTCCGCGCCGTGCGGATTTGCGCCACGCGATGGTAAACAACTCCCGATTGGCCTGCAACTCATCGGCAAACATTTAGACGAAGCCGCCATCCTAGCCGTCGGCGCCGTATATCAACGCCTGACCGATTGGCACACCAAAACTCCAAGCGTTTATGGTTCAGCGGTTAGCGTTGAGTGACTACATCCTGATTCTATTAGCAATTTATAAATTGGCAATTTGGTAATTTATTTATCATGACCATCGACATCACCCCCGCCATTATTTCTTATATCATCATTGCTTTAGTTGCTTTAGTATTGTTCGGTTTGGCGTGGGCAAAAGCGCAACAATGGATCAAGCGGCGACGCTTAGGAGCGATTGATCATCAAAGTTTGGCGCGGCGGTGGCAAGAAATCGAAACAATGTTTGGCAGTGACAGTGAAGCGGCGCGTAAGTTGGCGGTGTTGGAAGCTGATAAATTGCTAGATGAAATTTTAAAAAGTTTGCGTCTGCCCGGCACCACCATGGGGGAGCGCTTAAAAGTCGCTGGTTATAAATATGACGGCGTGCGTGATGCCTGGACCGGTCACAAAATTCGCAATCGCCTCGTGCACGAAAGCACATTCCATCTTTCCCCGCGCCTAGCCAAAGAAGCCGTGTTGTCATTTAAATCCGCATTGCATTCGTTGGGTATTCTCTAAAAGCTATTGAAGCTAAAATCTATGAACCTATATTTTCACGGCGGAGCCGGTGAAGTAACGGGTGCGAATTATTTGCTCGAGACCGCTGGAGCTAAAATTTTAATTGATTGCGGTTTGGTGCAAGGGGCGGCTCACGGTGAAGATAAAAATTTTGCGGTTTTTCCATATGATCTTGCCAGCATTGATGCCCTGTTCATTACGCACGCGCATATTGATCATATCGGTCGTATTCCGCGGTTGGTGGCGCAAGGGTTTCGCGGACCGATTTATTCGACCGCGCCGACGCGCGATTTAGCGGAATTGTCGCTCGAAGATTCGGCCGGTATTTTGGCACGCGAAGCGGCCGGTCATGGGCATGCGCCGCTCTATACCCCAGCGGATATCGAGCAGGTCATGAAGCAGTGGCAAACACTTGAGTATCACGCGCCGCTTACGGTCAAGGATGTCAAAATTATATTATATGACTCGGGTCATATTTTAGGCGCGAGTGAAATTGTGATCGAAGCGGAAGGAAAACGGATTGTGTTTACGGGTGATTTGGGTAATGCGCCGATGCCGATTTTGAGATCTATGGAATATCTTGACCGGGCGGATTATGTGGTAATCGAATCGTGTTACGGCGACCGCGTACATGAATCAAAGCCCGAACGCCAAGTCATGTTGGAGCGTGCTATTGAAGACGTGGTGCGGAGTGGAGGCGTCTTATTGATGCCGATTTTTGCCGTTGAGCGCACGCAGGAAATTTTGTATGAGATTAACAATTTGATTGAACATGGTCGCGTGCCCCGTTTGCCGGTGTTCATTGATAGTCCCTTCGCGATTCGCGCCACGGCGATTTATCAGAAATACGACCGTTTTTTTAATCACGATGCCATGGCGCAAATCAAATCCGGTGACGACCTTTTTAATTTTCCCGGTTTGCGTCTGACGCTTACCAAAGAGCAATCAAAAGAAATCAACGCTGTGCCCGCCCCTAAGTTGATTATGGCCGGGAGTGGTATGTCCACCGGCGGTCGGATTTTGCATCACGAGCGTCGCTATTTGTCCGATCCGAAATCTATGATTTTGTTTATCGGCTATCAGGCCTACGGCACGTTAGGGCGAAGAATTTTTGATGGTGCTGAAACGGTGGAAATTTTTGGTGAGCGTGTGCCGGTGCGGTGTCAGGTTCGAGCCATCGGTGGTTACTCGGCGCACGCGGATCAAAACGGCTTGCGTGAATTTATTGATCGTATTGAGCGCCCGGTCAAACAAGTATTTGTGGTGCAAGGCGAACTGCCGGCGGCGGAAGCATTGGCACAAGTGATAAAAGATCAACTCGGAATTATGGCCACGGTTCCGAAAGCGGGGGAGGTCGTTACTCTTTAGCTTTCTAGCTGGCTAGCTTACTAGCTTTGAATGCAAAAGCTAGTAAGCTAGAAAGCTAATAAGCTAATAAGCTGATTTTTATGTCCAAAAAAACACCTGTTCCCATTCCACCAGCGCCGGCTAGCGCGCACCATCATTTGAAATATAAAATTTGCGTATCGGGCGCGGCCGAGACCGGTTTATGTTCGGTGAACGCTCTTGCGTTGTCGCGTGAATTAGGCAAAGAGATTGTGCGTCAAAACGGTGTGTGCGTAACGGGCGCCACGACGGGCATTCCATATTGGGCAGCCATCGGCGCCAAAGAAGCCAATGGTATCTCGATCGGTATCTCCCCGGCCGCTAATGAACTTGATCATGTCAAGCGTTACAAACTGCCCATAGATTATTTTGATTTGATTATTTATACCGGTTTTGAATATTCCGGTCGCAATCTTCTTCTGATTCGTTCTTCCGATGCGATTATTTCCGTTTGCGGGCGTATTGGCACGCTTAATGAATTCACTATCGCGTTCGAAGATAAAAAACCGATCGGTATTTTGGAAGAAACCGGTGGCATTGCCGATCACATTCGTGAGATTCTTGATGTGTCTCGCCGTGGTTATGGCAAAGTGGTGTTTGATTCCGATCCTAAGCGTCTGGTGGAAAAAGTTATTGCCTTAATCGATAAAGATAAATTTGTCAGCATGCCTCATGGCGTTCCGGCTATCGCGCCGAAATATAAGGAGAAGCGGGGATGAATTATAAAAACACTGCCACACTTTAGCACTTCAACACAATAAAATTTTTATGTTGCAGTGTTTCTATGATGCAGTGTTGTAGTAATAAGATATGCAATCAAAAAAAGTAATCAGTGTAGCGGTTTTAGGAGGGGGCTTCGGCGGCTTGCGTTGTGCTTTGGATATTAAGCGTCGCGGGGGTAAGCAGGTAAAAGTAACACTGATTGATCAGTCCCCGTATCACACCTATTATCCATACTTGTACGAAATTCCGGCCGCGCCGGAAAACGTTTCGCGCCGCGGGCTGGAGTCGTTAGTGTATTTTTCATTAGCGGAAATTTGCGCCGCGCGCGGGATTGAATTTTTACCCGCCACGGTGCAAGCGATTCAACCGCGTAACCAACAAATTATACTCGCGCGGCAGAGCGCCATTACCTATGATTATCTGGTGGTGGCATTGGGTAGTATAGCCAATGATTTTGGTATTCCCGGGATTGCCGAGTATGCTATTTCTTTTCGCGGAGCGGAGAGCGCTTTCGAAATTCGCGAACGGTTGCACCGGTTGGCGCAAGGTAAACATCGTCCCGGGCGTATTATAGTTGGTGGCGCCGGCGCGACCGGCGTTGAGATCATTGCCGAATTAGCGCAACATGCCCAACGCCTCTGTCGCCGCCATCATCGGGGACAGTCATGCTATTCGTTCACATTGGTCGAGGCCTTGCCGCAAATTTTGTCTGGTTTGAATCCATCGGTTGCTGAAATTATTGTTAGGCGCTTGACCGGTATGGGTGTAAAGATTATGAACGGTTGCGCGGTTACAGAAGTTAAAGCACAGACGGCTGTCGTGACTGGTAGTGGCGATAAACAAGAACTGCCGTTTGAATTATTTATTTGGACCGCCGGTAGCAAGCCATCACCGGTTGTCGCGGCCGCGGTTGATTTGCCCCACGATCATAAAGGCAAACTCGAGGGGGATGAATTTTTGCGCGTCAAAGATCACAATACTATTTTTGCGCTTGGCGATGCCGTGCTGTTTTCGCCTAACGATGCGGCTGGTCGTGGTTTACCCGAGCTGGCGCAAGTCGCGATCGCGCAAGGTAAAATCGTGGCCAAAAATATTTTGCACACTATGGCACACGAGCCACTGCAACCATTTGTCGCGCCGCCCTTGCGCTATGTTGTGCCGGTCGGTGGCTCGTATGCTATTGCCCAACTAAAACACGCCCGTCTCGCTGGCTGGTTGGCGCACGCCGGCAAGGGTTTGGTATATTTTGTTTATCTTACCAGCATCATTTCTTTTCCGGCGGCCGGGCGTCGTTGGCTTCGGGCCATGAGATTATTTTGATTTTATGGTACAATAAGCTAAGAAGCTAGCAAGCTAATAAGCTGACCTATGCATTCCCACTCCCTGCCCACGCGCACGGCAAAATTAATAATCGTTGATATTTTTGGCGAATTTGTGATTGCGCCGGTGTGGTGGTATTCGCGTGGATTATTGAAGGTTGGTCATTGGTCTGGTAAAAAAATTGCCGAGCACGAAGAAAAATTAGGACTAAAATTATGGGCGCGCAGTTTATGGTTGCCCATGTACGCGCAAACTGATTGGCAAGGGCGATTGATCAGTTTTTTTATGCGCGTAATTTTTTTGTTTATTAAGAGTATATTCATGGTGTGGTGGCTAATGTGGTATGCGTGGCTGGTAATCGTTTGGCTGGGACTGCCCGTGTTAGTGGTATGGCAACTTAGTCGACAAATTATTGTGTAAAATGTCTCAAGATCAAATTAGTAACCAAGAAAATATTACGGTCTCCGCCTGCTCCTCCTGTCAGGGTACGGGGGTGCGCGGGAGTGAGCGTTGCGCGGATTGTGTCGGCGCGGGATTTTTTGGTCAGCACGCGGCGCGGCGCTTTGTTTGGTCATATCCACTGTCGCGTGGCCACATTGCCCATCGTCATTTAGAAACAATTATTGATCGGCTGATTGCCGGATTTTTATTTGTCATTGGCTTGAGCGGTTTAGGCGCGTTCGTTTGGCTTTTTTACAAGCTGGGGCCGATTGAAATCTGGCAGGCGTTGTGGCAAACAGATCAGCCGGCGCTGGTTTTGTTGTGGTCATCATTGGTCGCTGATTTATTTTTAGTGGCCCGGTTGGAGCGTCAAGCCGAGCGGTATCAAGATGTCATTGACCTTTGGCAAGCGCCACCGACCGGCGCGAGCCCAAAAGCAATTGATTGCGCCCGCGCGTTTACCGATGAAGCGCTATTTGTCCTCGAGCGCGCTTATGGTTTGGCCGTGCGTTTGCAACATGCCCAGCTTACGCCCCTGCATGTTTTGGCTGCCGCGCTCTCGACTCGCGATGCTCATCTGGTGTTATTTCGTTTGGAAATTTCCAGTGACGACGCGGTTAATAAAATTCGTTCGGCGCTCGGACGGCTGGAGCGGGGGAGTGGGCCGCCTTCACCCTCGCCGGAATTTCGCGCTCTGCCTTTGCGCGCCTATGCCGAAGCGGCGCGCAATCGTCAAACGCGCGTTTGGCCACTGGAAGTATTGGTGGCTGGCGCGATTGGTGAGCCGTCGCCGGCGCAGGATGTTTTGCAAGCGCTGGATGTTAATTTACCACGATTACAAAATGTCGCGCGGTGGCAACAACTCAATCGTCAGCTTTTGCGCCAATGGAAGCAGGCCAGGCGCCAAGGACATTTGCGTCGTAATGGCATGATTGATCGCGCCATGACGGCCATTGCCACACCATTTTTGGATCGGGTGAGCGAGGACATGACGCTGGCGGCTAAAGTCGGAGCGATCGCGCCGGTGGTGGGGCGTGAGCATGAGCTGGCTGAATTATTTCAAATTCTCGAAGGCGGTCACGCGGGGGTAGTATTAATCGGCGAACCGGGCGTGGGCACATCAGCTTTGCTGGCGGCGGTGGCGCAACGCATGCTGGCGGAAGAAGTGCCGGCGGTTTTGCATGACAAACGTTTAGTGCGTCTGGACATACCAGCGCTGATTGCCGGTGCCAGCGCGCCCGGTGAATTAGAACAGCGCCTGGAGTTAGTGTTGCGTCAATTAGTGCAAGCGGGAAATGTAGTAATTGCCATTGACCATTTGCATAATTTAGTTGGCGTGGGGAGCGCACCGGGAAAAACATTGGATCTTACCGAAATGGTGGCCGAGGCGATGGAGCGATACGGCATTAAATTAATCGCCACCACCACACCCGAGGCCTGGCGAGCGCGTCTTGATGGTCACTCGAGTTTAGTGAGTCATTTAGAAACACTTAAAATTGAAGAATTAGAGAGCGCCGCCGCGATTCCGGTGCTGGAGGCGCGCGCCGGACAGATCGAGTATCAGCATCAGGTGTTTTTATCATATCGCGCGCTAGAATCAGCCGCCATCTGGGCCCAGCGCTATCTGCATCAGCGACGTTTACCCACGAGCGCCCTTGAATTGTTGACCGAAGCGGCCAGCCTGGTGCGCGCTCGATCGGGTAAAGCCAGCTTGGTGCGTCAAGCTGATGTGGCCGCGGTGATCGCCGAGAAAACACATATTCCCGCCGCGCAAGTTTCAGCCGATGAGTCGGCCAAATTATTACATCTCGAAGATTCAATTCACGAACGCTTGATTGATCAAGTCGAAGCCGTGCGGGCAGTGTCGGCGGCTTTGCGGCGTTCGCGCGTGGAACTGCGCGATGCCCAGCGACCGATCGCCAGCTTTTTGTTTTTAGGTCCAACCGGCGTGGGCAAAACGCAATTGGCCAAAGCGTTGGCGCGGGTGTATTTTGGCGCGGCCGAACGCATGGTGCGGCTTGATATGTCGGAATATCAAGACGCGAATAGCGCGGTGCGGTTGATTGGGTCGAGCGAAGGTCATAGTGGGCATTTGACCAGTGCGATTTATGAACAGCCGTTTTCTTTGCTTCTGCTGGATGAATTTGAAAAAGCTCATCCGGATATTCTGAATTTATTTTTGCAAGTGCTCGATGACGGACGTTTAACCGACGGCGCCGGTCGCACGGTTGATTTTACCAATACCATTATTATTGCCACGTCCAATGCCGGCGCGGAATATATTCAAGACGCGGTGCGAGCTAAGACCAGTTTTGTGGTAATGAAGGAGCGCTTGTTGCGGCAAGAACTTCGTGGTATATTCCGACCGGAATTATTGAATCGATTTGACGAATTGATTGTGTTCGCGCCGCTCGGGTCAGAAGAGATTTCCGCGATCGCCCGTTTGTTGTTGGCGGAAGTAACAAACAATTTAGACACTAAAGGTATTGCGTTTCGCGTGTCGGATCAAGCCATAGTGGAATTAGGTCAAGTCGGTTTTGATCCCCAGTTTGGCGCTCGCCCCCTGCGTCGCCTGATCCAAGATCGTATCGAATCACCCATCGCCGATTTGCTCCTAGCCAAAAAAGCCGATCGTCGCGACGTAATTATTCTCGAGCCAGGTTTGACCCTGCGTGTCGAGAAAGCGAATGAGTTATAAAAAAATAGTGATCCCCAAACCGCCCCTATGTCATTGCGAGTGGAGCGAAGCAATCTGTGTTTAATTTGTATTATGTTAGAGAAACGATATCATCTATATCTAATGACCAACAAAACAAAAACCGTTATTTATACAGGAATCAGTAGTGATATTCAAAAACGAGTACATCAGCATAAATTAAAGGTACTACCAGGTTTTACGAGTGAGTATAATGTTGATAGATTGGTTTATTTTGAAGAATATAGTGATCCACAAGAAGCCATAATTCGAGAGAAACAAATAAAAGCAGGGTCACGAAAAAAGAAGATAGAATTAATTGAACGGAATAATTTGGAATGGCGCGATTTGAGTGACAATTGGTAGTTATAGAATCAGCAACACGGATTGCCACGTCGCTCGAGCTCCTCGCAATGACATAAAATAAAATGCAAAAAATTATTCTCACCTTATTACTAGCGACTTTCGCTTCCGCTCTCCTCCTCGTTCCTCTCATCCGTCGTTGGGCTATCCGTTGCCGAGTGGTGGACGAGCCGAATGAGCCGCGGAAAATTCATGCGCGGGCTATTCCATTGTTGGGCGGCCTGGCGCCATTTTTTGTTTTTGTCGGCGGTCTGGCACTGGCCGTCGTGGCTGGTTTGGTTACTGATTTGCCGACCAAACATTTGTTTGGCTTGGTAATCGGTGGCGCATTGCTTATGATTGGCGGCGCGTTGGATGACAAATTTCATTTGGCGCCAAGCAAACAAATTATTTGGCCAGTGTTGGCCGCGCTCGTCATCGTGGCGAGCGGTATTGGTATTCGCGGTTTACATAATCCGTTCGGGGGCACGATTTCACTCGCCCAATTTGATTGGATTATAGTCTGGATCGGCGAGTGGCCGTATCGAATCACTTTGTGGGCTGATCTGTTTACTTTTATCTGGCTGATGGGTATGATGTACACCACAAAATTTCTTGATGGTCTGGATGGGCTCACCTCTGGCATCACCGTCATTGGCGCCTTGATTATTGCCCTCGTTAGTATTTTACCACCCTTGCATCAAACCGGTTTAGCGCTCGTGGCCGCGCTCGGTGCGGGCGCTTTCGCCGGATTTTTATTTTGGAATTGGCATCCGGCCAGAATTTTTTTAGGTGAAGGCGGATCACTATTTGCCGGATTTTTGCTCGGCACGCTGGCCATTTTATCGGTCAGTAAAGTGGCGGTAACACTTTTGGTGATTGGCATTCCGATTTTGGACGTGGTGTGGGTGATTAGTCGGCGCGTATTTTGGGAAAAGCGGGCGCCATGGCGAGGCGATGACAAACATTTACATTTTCGTCTGTTGCGGGTTGGCCTATCACCACGTCAGGCCGTGTCCTTATTATTGTTGATAAGCATCGCTTTCGGTGCCATCGGTTTGCTCGCCTCCGGCCTTGGAAAATTAATTGCGCTTATAATTTTATTACTCTTGCTGGTGGGGTGTGGTATACTAATAACCAAAGGAACAAACAGCCAGGAATCTAAATTATTCTAAGAAGCTAGAAAGCTATAAGCTAATAAGCTAATTTATTATGCCCGAATCAGAAAATATCTCAAACGCACCGGAACGATTTAATACGCATGCTGTCAAAATGCGCGCCCACTTTGAGACCTATGATGAGAAAGAAAAATTTGAAAACGGTGAAGAAGATTTCGATCCGGTGCGGGAGGAGATTTGTCAGCACTATGGTGTTCCCAATGATGAGGAGCATCGCTTTATCATTGACAACGACATTGTAAAAAAACAACGCACGCGACGCGCTTTTTCCGTTGTGTTGGTGCCTCGTACTGCCGGGGATGGTCGAGACGGATATTATATTGACGGCCGCGTGCCTCATGCTGTGCTTTTGCGCCGTCTAGCCAATCATCATAAAGTTCCGCTGGCTGATGATAGTTATGAATCAATTCATGGATTTTTAGATCCAGCCGGATTCCCCGACGTAGAGAACGTACAAACTCGCGCCCAAGAACGCGGCCAGCCCATTACCTGGTTTGTGCGTTACACCGTTAACGGTTCTCCCGCCACCCCACCCTCCCCAGTAGAACTGTAATTGATTCTTTCCACCCTCTTTTCCGCCAGAGACGGATCCGCCAATCCGGAGGGCGGAAGCAGGGGGAGAGGATTAAAGGTGGGGGATGCATTCGTCCGCGACCGTCTGCGTAACGTCAGCGTTAGTCTGCGGCTGTAAAGCAATGAAGTCCCTCCTCAAACAATATTTCGGTTACGACGAATTTCGTCCGTTGCAGGAGGAGATTATTAATCATGTCGTAAGCGGTAATGATTGTTTTGTGTTGATGCCAACGGGCGGCGGTAAGTCGTTGTGTTATCAATTACCGGCTTTGCAATTCACCGGCCTAACCTTGGTTATTTCACCGTTGATTGCGTTGATGAAAGATCAGGTAGATGCGTTGCGCGCCTGCGGTATTAAAGCGGAATATATAAATTCAACTTTATCAGCCGAGCATATTAATGAAATTTGCGCGCGCGCTAAACAACAGGATATAAAAATGTTGTACATTGCGCCGGAACGGTTTGCTTTGCCGCATTTTCAAGAATTTTTGAAAAATTTACCGATACATTTGATTGCCGTGGACGAAGCGCATTGCATTTCCGAATGGGGACACGATTTTCGTCCGGATTATCGCCATTTAAGTTTGTTGAAAAAAATATTTCCGGTCGTGCCGTTGATTGCTTTGACAGCCACCGCCACCGCGCCGGTTCGGGCCGATATTATCCATCAACTGCGCCTCGATCAGGCGCGTGTTTTTATTTCCAGCTTTAATCGGGAAAATTTGTGCGTGCGTGTGTTGGAAAAGAAACAGGCCTTCCCCAAACTTTTGCAACTGTTGCAAAATTATAAAAACAAATCCGTTATAATTTATTGTTTTTCCCGCAACGATACGGAAAAATTGGCAGGACAATTAAACGAGCACGGCTTTAAGGCGCGGGCTTATCATGCCGGCCTTGACGCGCGTGCCAGAAATACGGCGCAAGAATTATTTATCAACGATGAAATAAATATTATCGTCGCCACGATCGCTTTTGGCATGGGTATTGATAAACCGGATGTGCGGTTGGTTGTTCATTACACCTATCCGCGCACGCTCGAAGGGTATTATCAAGAAATCGGTCGGGCCGGGCGCGATGGCTTGCCGAGCGAATGCGTAATGATGTACACCTATGCCGACACGCGCAAACACGAATTTTTTATCAGTCAAATCACTGACAAGCAGTTAGAGCGGCGGGCGCGGGAAAAGTTGCATGATGTATTGCGGTACGCTGAATTGATGACTTGCCGGAAAAAATTTTTATTGCGTTATTTTGGCGAAGAGTTGCCGCAGGAGAGTTGCGGCGCGTGCGATCTGTGTCTTACTGATACCACCGCCACCGTGGACGCGACCATCATCGCTAAGAAAATTTTATCAGCCGTCGTGCGGGCGGGCAATCGTTTTGGCAAAAATTATGTGATTGATATTTTGCTTGGTAAAAAAATTCAGAAAATTTTGCGTAATGGCCATGATCAGTTGTCCGTGTTTGGCATTGCCAAAGATTTTTCCGAAAGTGCTTTGGATCAGATTATAAATTATTTGCTGAAGGCGCATTATCTGCTTAAAAGCGAAGGAGAATATCCCACGCTGGCCATCACAAAAAAAGGAGCGGTGTTTTTGCAAGGGCAGGATAAGTTTGCTGTGCCCAAATTAATTGTTGATGAAGTGACCACCGCTAAAATAAAACCAGGCGAGCTGGATTATAATCCGGAATTATTTGAACAGTTAAGAATTTTGCGCAAACAGTTAGCGGATGAAGCGCGGGTGCCGCCATTCGTTATTTTTGGCGATCGATCATTACAAGAAATGGCCTATTATTTTCCGGCGGACGAACACGATTTTTCCAGCATCAACGGCGTGGGCGTAAAAAAATTAGAAAAATTTGGTAGTATGTTTTTGCGGGTGATCAATGAGTTTGTGCAAATAAATAATATCACGCGGCGGGCTATTCCTGATAGCCGAGACAGCAGAAGAACATCCTCGCCCCACAAACAATATTATGATAAAACGAAAGAATTACTCACAAAAAAAGTTTCCGTCGAGCGCATTGCCAAACATCAAGAGGTGGAACAGTCCACGATTATAAATCACATTGAAAAATTACTCGATGCGGGCGAGCATTTGGATTTGGAATATCTAAAACTTCCGCGCGACCGTTTTTCTGCCCTGCAAGCGGCTTTCACACAATGTGGCGACGAACGCTTAAAACCGGTTTTTGAACATCTCCGCGGCGAATATTCCTACGACGAAATTCGCCTAGCCCGAGTGCTCCGGCGAGCGTGAATAAAAACCTGTCCTGCCGCCATGACAGAAAAGTAAGATTACGCTATACTAAAGTAAGGTCGAATTCATTTTTTCCTGGGGAGGGAAGGAATAAGCACATGAAAACACAACGTGTCATTACTGGTTTGGTCATCTTGTTGTTTGCTGTGTTGGTTGTCGGCTGTGGCCAAAAAATCGCGCCGGTCACCGGTGAATCGGATCCGTCCGATGCCGGTTCAGATTTGCCGGCCACATCAATCACTCCGCCCACCGGGTGGAGTGTGTATCGCGCCGCCGACTTTTCGGTTTGGTATCCGGGGGATTGGAATACTGGTGA
>CAZBFB010000018.1:0-1915 GCA_964491085.1 uncultured Gammaproteobacteria bacterium
GGCACGCCGCCGTAGACGTTGCTATGCCATTCCAGCTGGCTATTTTTAATTTTCCCGCCGGAAATCCAGCGATCAGAGATGGAATTCGATATCAATCTTTCCCGCACCGCCGCCTCCACAATCTGATAGTGCCAGTCAAAATCGCGACTGCCGCAAATCAGAACCGCTTCTTTCCCCGGTTCTTGTACTAAAACAAATTTACGGATCAAGGATAAGTGCAATGTCGGATGGTAGGAAAGTGGCTCTTCCCCTTCGCTGACAAAAATAATCCGCATACTCATCCTTTATGTATTTTCATTACTTCCGGATGATGTTGGCCATAGGAATCTAAATTTTTTCTTATAAACTGCAAGATCTCGGCAGTTGTCATCTCTGATTCTAAATCAATTCCTTGACTACGTAATTCTCGCAAAACACGCAAAGCGTAATACCAGGCGTCGCGTTCTTCTTGTAAAACAATACCAATGTATTTCTCTAATAATTCCCCACCAAGACGATCTAAACCTGCGCCAGTTTTATTTTCCAAAACATCATGTCCCGTGGTTATGATTCGTAAATTTCGCTCACATGTTTTTTCTTCCGACGAGGTTCCTAAAGCATTATGGACATGACCACACTCATGAAGGAACATAAGCAACGCCCCTCTTAAAGATAAAAATTCATGGATTTCGTATTTCTCACCGCCTTCTTCTATCTCACGCACCAATGAGTCTTTTGTTTTATAAGGATAATCACCAGTTGGTAGCTTACAAAAACGAGACAGCTCAACCTGCTTGCCATCTGCACTAACATTTGCCCCCATAACTGTTGGCGCATCTTGGCGCTCTACTACATTAACCCCTGGCGGCAAAAAATCTTCCAAATTAACAACCTCATCACCGCTTATCACCTCCAATTTCAAACGTGCCACATCATAGGAAATCTTACCATCTTCATATGGTTTGGGAAATGTCCTCTCTGTTCTAACCGTTAAATCTCCGCGAGCTTTTTCTTTGGTATAAGAAAAAGCCTGTTCTCGTTCGCCCAAAAATCGTTCTAAAAAATTCATATTCATTAAAATGCTGGATCCCGCCTCGCTCTTCGCGAAAGGCGGGGTGGGATGACAATTCATGAGTCATGAGTCATGTGGTGCATCTCCCCCCAATTCTCCCCCACTTCCACATGTACTTCTACGGGAACTTTGAGGGTATAGATATTTTCCATTACTTCGCGCACCATGGCTGAAACTTCTGGCTCTTTTCCCTTGACCACTTCAAACACCAGCTCGTCGTGTACCTGCATAATCATTCGAGCAACATTCGGATCCAGCTTCTTATCAATTTCAATCATAGCCAGTTTTAAAAGGTCCGCCGCTGTTCCCTGTACCGGGTGATTGATCGCGGCTCGTTCAGCACCAGCCCGCAACATGGGGTGTTCCGCGTGAATTTCCGGCAAATACCGACGTCGACCAAACAAAGTTTCCACATAACCCAAATCACGCGCTTGCTCTTTAACGCCGTCTAAATAAGTTTTGATGCCATGATGCACTTGAAAATATTTTTCAATATAATCTTTGGCCTGCGTGCGTGATAGACCGGTGGAAGCGGCCAGACTGGTTGAACCCATGCCATAGATAATACCAAAATTAATGGCCTTGGCCGCGTAGCGCATGTCCGGCGTCACCTGTTCCATGGACACACCATTCATGGTCGCGGCCGTCCGACGATGAATATCTTCGCCTTTTTTAAACGAGGCGATCATGGCTTCGTCATTGGCTAGTGACGCCACAACTCGAAGTTCAATCTGCGAATAGTCAGCCGCTAACAAACAATACCCACGCTCGGCCACAAATGTTTTGCGCACTTCGTTGCCCAGCTCGGTGCGCACTGGAATATTTTGTAAATTCGGATCAGACGAAGATAAACGCCCGGTGGCT
>CAZBFB010000019.1:0-3065 GCA_964491085.1 uncultured Gammaproteobacteria bacterium
GCCAGCTTGTTGGCGAATTCTCCCCCCGCGACGCCGAGGTGGCCGGCCATGCCGAGTGAGGCGATCAACATACCGATCACGACGATGAAGGTAAAAATTTGCTCCGTGCCGCCGGCTTTAGTGGCAAACGGCGGCGCGTCGGTGTCGTTTTGCCCGCCAAATACTTGTTGTGTTACTGCGTCTTGATCGGGTGGTTTAAACAGCGACGCGGCTTTTTGCCCGGGCACATCCGAAAAACTGGCGGTGATGGAAAATGTCAGCCACAAGAAAAAGGCCAGCATTGGGCCAACGATTAAATACTTGGTGAACTCTTCCCACCATTGCGACGCGTAATGCCCGACTTTGGAATGCCCAAACACAGACAAAAAATACGCCACCGGCGATAGTGTTACCAAAATCCACAAATACACCACGCGCATCGTCATGATCACAATCATAGCGAGCACCACCAGATCGGTAATAATCAACATGATCGCGGCCAAAATAATCGAAGCGAGAATGGTCGTGAACGAAGGAATATTATGAGTGTCCCTAGCAAAATCCGTTACCTGATTGCCGAAATCAAGCAGGCCGGTGATACCCAGCGCATTTTCAATATTACCGACCGCCGCGTCACGGAACGCGTTCACGAATGTGAGCATGATGATTTGCGACACATCAATCAACAACCCGCAAATCGTTTTGGAAAAATTAATCAGCACCGCGAAAATCAAAAGCTTGCCAAGCAAGTGATGATAATGATACTCCTCGATATTCAAAATCGTGGCCACGGCCACAATCAGCATGGCCACCACAAAAAACATGTTCATCACATCGCGCACAATCGGCCAACCGATCACAACGGCTGGCGAGTTCAAAAAATCATTGTACTGCGCCACCCACAACAAGATCGTCATCAACGCTTGCAAAATTTTGCCGGCAAAAGGAATGACCGTAGCATTCAAGGCCTCCGCTATCAAGCGCGCCCAACAAGTACTGTCGCTAAGACCAGTAATGCCACACTGATTACCGGCCGGAACGGTCTGCTGACCAAAGCCAGCAGCAAAAACATGCGCGCCAAACCAACCAACACCAATCACAACCAACAGAGCAAAAATAATTGCCCGGCGTTTGCCAAGAGCTTTAGTTAATCGATTGCGCCGCAATCCGTCGCGGAGGCGCTGTATTAATTCCATGACTATACTATACCACAAAAAGTAGTGCATCGCCAAACGGTGTGGAAAGATACTATGTCATCTTTCCAAATACACCAAGGCATGTTACGCTGGCACTAAATTTTATGCCCCCACTCTCTTGCCCCGACTGCCAACAAGTCATTACCAACCAAACCTGTCCGGGATGTGGCCGTCATTTTGCGCCGGTTGACGGCGTGATCAACGGACTGCCCCACGCGCTCGGCTCGGATGCGTTCAAAGATACGGAACAACGGTTTTGGAATTTTGCCTACGACTCCGGCCCGGGCGTTGATCACGCGCCGGGGTATTTGGAATTTCACGAACATTTTTTAGCCCCACTCAAAGCGCTGGGTGCAGACACGCTCGTTTTGGAAATCGCCGGTGGCACGCGAGCCGATGGTTTGCGTTTGCTGACAGCAGGCGTGAACGTGGTGGAGACGGACATTTCACCCATAGCGCTAAGCAAAGTCGCTCAACGCTACATGCTGTCATTGCGAGGAGCACCAGCGACGTGGCAATCTCATAACCAAACGCCCATGAGATCCCTCGACTCCGCTCGGGATGACAATTCAAATTACAAGTTACCAGTTACGGATTACCCGTCTCGACTCGGTCGATCCGAGGCGGACGAGTTACGGATTACAGATTACGGATTACCTATTTTCATCGCCGCTGACGCTGAACATCTCCCTTTCCCCGACAAAACGTTCGACGGCGTATTTGTCGCGGCTTCCTTTCATCATCTACCTAATCCCGCCCGCGGGTTGCGAGAAATGGCGCGCGTTACAAAACCCGGCGGGCTCGTGATTGTGGCCATTGAACCAAACCATTGGCCGTACAAATTTATTTATAAACCGCTCCGGCCGATCAAGCGCTGGATTCGCGCCCGCCGTCAGCGCCCGGTTGATTCCGTGGCCGACGACACGACGCAAGGTTTCCGCAAACGCGATCTCATTAAACTGTTTCAAGATGCAAATTTGGAAATTATAGCCATCCGGCCGGTAAAATTTTTATTAGAATTTTTGGACTCCGGCACGCGACTACTTTCGCTCCTCGCGCGCCGACCGCTAACCCCGCCCGATTGGCTCCAGCGCCCGCTCGCGCGTTTTGATTACTGGCTCGGCAAAATCCCTTTACTCGAATATGCCTGCTGGCATTGGACAATAATCGGCAAGAAAAAATAGCTCCAACCTTGGCTATTTTTTTCAACCCTAAAAAACTTGACAAGAACCAAAAAATCCTGTATATATTAAATTAGATCAAATTTACCCCGTTAGAAGTAACCGAGCATGGCTCACAAAGCATGGGTACAAGCAGAACAATACCATGCTAAGTAGTGATGGTCGGTTGAATAAACTTCTTATGGGGCCATCCACAGAATCAGCTGTGGTCGTGGTTTGTATGTTCTTCGACAATTTTAGAATCTATCCCCCCACCTCCCCCTTCTGTTGAAGAAGAGGGATGAAAAGTGCACTAGGAGACAGGACATGAAAAACATCAAGCAGTTCGTGTTGGGCGTGATCGGTTCGTTGGTTGTGGCGGCTTGTGGTGGTGATACAACACCCCCGAGCAACAACGGTAATGATAATCAGGAAAACGGCTCGGCGGCACAGGATGGTGGTGCTACCCAGCCGACCCGCGACGATGCGGGAAACGATATCGTGATTGACAATCGCGATGACGCTGGCAACAACCACGCGGATGATGACGAAGATTTTGATGGTGGCATCGCGCCGCCGACGTGTGGAGATTGCGACGATGGTGTCGCGTGCACTGACGATCGGTGCGGCGACAACAGCGTGTGCGAACACTTGACCCTGCATGGCCGGTGCGATCCGGGCTCGATCTGCTCGGCCGAACGAGATTGTGTTTCTCCGGCGGTGTGCGCCA
>CAZBFB010000020.1:0-4480 GCA_964491085.1 uncultured Gammaproteobacteria bacterium
TTTGAATTAAAGCTACTGCACCTACTGAAGCTAATCAGCTAGGAAGCTAATAATACGTCGCCACCGTTTCAAAATCGCCGATCCGATTTTTGGCCACCGCTTCTTCGATTATACCATCGGTGTAGAGTTGTTTGATGGCGGTTTGCATGGTTTGCATGCCGTCGCGTTTTGAGGTTTGGATGATGGACGGGATTTGCGCGATTTTGTTTTCGCGGATCAAGTTGGAAATCGCCGGATTGGTTATCATGATTTCGCGCGCCGCCACCAAGCCGCCCGCTTTGGCCGGCAAGAGTTGTTGCGAAATGACCGCGCGCAAACTGGAGGCGAGTTGAACCAAGATTTGTTTTTGTTGATCCGCCGGAAAAAGCGAGGTGACGCGCTCGACCGTCTCGGCGGCGTTGGGAGTGTGTAGCGTAGAAAGTACCAAGTGGCCGGTTTCGGCGGCGATGAGCGCGGCTTCGACCGCTTCGCGATCGCGCATTTCACCGAGCAGAATGACATTCGGGTCTTGGCGCAAAACGTATTTCAACGCGGTCGTGAAATCTTTCGTGTCCACGCCGATTTCGCGTTGTTCGATAATGGATTGTTTGCGGGTGTATAAAAATTCAATCGGGTCCTCAATCGTCATAATATGCGAACGGCGTTCTTGGTTGATTAAATTGATCATCACGGCTAGGGTGGTTGATTTTCCCGTGCCGGACGCGCCAGTCACCAACACCAGCCCCTGTTGCATATGAGTTAATTTGTAAATTGTCTCACTTAAATTGATATCTTGCGGTGTGGGGATTTGCAACGGAATGGATCGCGCGGCCAAGCCGATGGTGCGCTTTTGGCGGTGCACATTGACGCGGAAGCGTCCGCCCGCCACTTGATACGCCGTGTCGAGTTCGTTGGCGCGTTGAAATTCGGCGAGTTGGTCAGGAGTCAGCAAACCGGTCAACAGGGTTTGCATCTCGGCATCGGTGATCAATCCGTCTTGTTCCAAGATTTTTAATTCCCCATGCTTGCGCAACGCCGGCGGTTCGCCCACAACCAAATGCACATCGGACGCTCCGTCAGCGAGCGCTTGTTGGAAATATGATTCGAGCTGGAGTGACATAGGGTTATGATAACATATTGCGTATAAAATTACTATCTGATATAGTGCGTGCATATGCCAAAAAGAACTTATCAACCGAAAAAGCGGCGGCACAAGCGAGTGCATGGTTTTCTTCGTCGCTCACGAACGCCGGGAGGGCGCAAGACATTGCAACGCCGTCGTCGTAAAGGACGCAAGCGAATTGCGGTGAAATAATAAAAAAGGTCATGCTGCCACGTCCGAACCGATTAGTTTCTAAAAAGGATTTTGATCGGGTCTGGAAACAGGGGCGGGCCTTTTTTGTTCCGGCAATTGGTGTTAAAATAGCGCGTAATGGTTTGACGGTGTCACGTTTTGGCTTTGTGGTCGCGACGACAGTGTCCAAACGAGCGATAGATCGCAATCGGATCAAACGCCGTTGGCGCGGGCTAATTGCGCGTGAATTGGCGCATATCCCAACCGGCATAGACGTAACGATTATGGCTCGTCCGCCGATTATGCAATTAACACGCAAAGAAACTGAAGCAATTACCCTGGATTTGTTGCGTCGCGCCCGCGTTCTATAAAAGTATTTCCGGAGCTTCCGTCGCGGATCGGCCGCGTCGAGACGGATGTCGAAGGGCTGCAAATAATGTTTTTTCAAATCATATCCTGGATCGTCGGATTGCCGAAGCGCATGACTTTGCTCCTGCTTAAATTCTGGCAAGCCACGTTTTCCACCAATCATGGTCTGGGAAAATTTTTTGAACCGTCGGGCGTGTGTAAGTTTTATCCGTCGTGCTCGCAATACGCCTACGAAGCCATTGAACGATTCGGCATGTTGCGGGGCGGCATGATGACCTGCTCTCGCCTCCTTCGCTGTAATCCGTTTTCGCACGGCGGGAATGATCCGGTGCCGAAAAAATAATTATTTCTAATCGAATTATATCCTTCGACTACGCTTACGCTCCGCTCAGGAAATAATTATTCCCTGAGCTTGTCGAAGGGCTACCATATAGCTTATGAACTTGTTCACCACCATCTTCTACCAGCCCCTGCTTAATCTTTTGGTGTGGTTTTATAATATTATTCCAGGCCATGATATTGGCTTGGCGATTATTGCGCTTACTATTGTTGTAAAATTAATTTTGGCGCCGTTTACACATCGTCAATTGAGTTCGCAAAAGGCGTTACAAAGCTTACAGCCCAAGATTGATGCCATTAAAGCACAATACAAAGACGATAAAGAAAAAATGATGAAAGAAATGATGGCGTTGTATAAGGCCGAAAAGGCCAGTCCGTTTTCTTCGTGTCTGGTGTTGTTGATTCAATTGCCGTTTTTGTGGGCAGTGTACCGCGTGTTCAGTGATGGTTTGGCCGGGCAGGGTCTTAATTTGCTTTACCCCTTTGTGGAGCGGCCGGAAATGATAAAAACCATGTTTTTGGGGGTGATTGATTTGGCCAAAGCGAGCATTCCGATCGCGGTGTTGGCGGGTATAGCACAATGGTGGCAAGCAAAATTGATGCAAACCAAACAACCACCCAAGTCGCTTCAACAAAAACCAGGTGCCAAAGATGAAAACATAGCGGCGATGATGAACAAACAAATGCTCTACTTCATGCCGGCTTTTACTGTCTTTATCGGCGCGACCTTACCGGGCGGTTTGTCCTTATATTGGTTTGTGCTGACCCTGCTCACTGCCTTACAACAATATTTCATGATCAATCGGCCCATAAAAAAACACCCCGAAGCGATCGAGGCCGAGGTGGTGGAGAAAAAATAAAAATCGTAATCGGTAACCAGTAACACGTAATACGTACCAGGAAAAAAGAGCCCAAGCGGGCTCTTTTTATATTATTCGCACGGAAGTCGAGAGATAAATTTTCTCTCTCTGTAATCAAGAGGAGGTTATGTGGTGGGGTGAATTTTTTGTCTGTGTTATTCGGCGTCAAGTTAGCGTTCGTCGGCGGCTCGTCAGAGCATCAGAACATCCGTTCTTTTCCCACGATGATTTTTAGTTTTTGTGGGACGACTTCAATCGTGGCCGGAGTTTTGACTACGCCCTGGTTATCGATTTTGATTGCCACTTCATCCGGTGCGCCTTCGATTTTCAGTTTGCGCAGTTGGAATACGCTGGGGCGTTGGAAGATTGGTTTTTGGAATAGGCGTTTGACTGTGCGCTCCAGTGGCGCGAAAGCGGCTTCGAGAAATCCGTCAGTTGGGCTATAAACAGTTTGGGTTGTGCCGAGGGTGTTGAAGGCCAGATTAAAAACACTGATTTCTTGCTGTACTTCCGTTGGTTCGATTTTGTATCCTTCCGGGGTTTGAATAGAAATATGGCCTTGCAGTATCTGTGCCTTGGATAAAAAATAAGTGTTATTAATTTTACCAAGATCAATTTTTTCCGTGATGCGTTGTGCTAGGGCATCACAGGCGTGTTCCGCCGGTGGAATGCCGAGAATGCGCGCGAAATCTGAATTTTCAAACAAAGGAATATAGCCCACAGCCACATCTTGTTCCGCCGCCGCGCCAACCACTTTTGATAAGGTCGAATCATCACCTACCGCCACCACCGTGGTTACACCTTGGCGCACCGCGTCGCGCACAATTTCCATTAAATTACTTAAAAAAGAAAGACGGGTGTTCCGTCCTTTAATATCAAGATCAACTAAGCGCGCTTCAATCTTGGCTAATGATTTTTCGAATCGCTTTTCATTCAAAAATGATTCGTAGATGTAGAAATACACAGGAACAGTAAATTAAGTGAATTAAGCTGGTAAGTAAATTAAGCTTAGTACTTAATTTACTTAGTTCTTACTTTACTGATTTTAAACGGCCGCTTTTTCTTCTTCCATTAGTTTCACACCTTTTGTTTCACGTTCGGCGGTTTTGTGCCCGGCCGGTTCTTCATGGCGCACGGTGCATCTGCCATTGAGTATAGCACCGGGCGCGATGGAAAGCACCTGTGCTTCCACGTCGCCGTGGATGTGCGCCGTGGCGGTTAGTTCAAGGCGTTCTTTTACCGTCACATTGCCTTTAATTTTTCCTCCCACGATCGCATTGGCGGCCTCAACGTTCGCTGTTATTACCGCGCGCTCTAACACTTGTAAATTTTGTTTAGTCGATAACGAACCAATGACTGTGCCTTCGACTATCACATTGCCCTCACCCTTAAAATCACCCTCTACTTTGACCGACGGACCAATAATTGTCTCGATTTCTTTATTGTTTGTCATAGGTTGATTTTTAAACATAAAAGTAGGATTAAATGGCCAAAATGTAATCTGTCTGGAGGTAATTGTACTGATAGAATGGCAAATGTAAAAGTGTATATCTTCTAGCTTGGTAGAATTATCCGTGTTCATAAGTGTTTTGGTCTTGCAAATTTTCTAATTCTTCAATACAATTATGATGATTTCTTC
>CAZBFB010000021.1:0-9659 GCA_964491085.1 uncultured Gammaproteobacteria bacterium
GCTCCCGCGGATCGAAATCCGCCGCCACAATGAGGCGTTCAGCCGCTGACGCATCCACTCTGGTTTCCGTCATGATGTCCTATTCTCCCTGTTGTGAGTACCACCGGTGGAATTACCCCTGGCGCCGTGCCAGAAAATCACTTCCCTTCCCGACCGTCGTGTTGATGGGCACGTTATCCCGACACAACGGACACTCCGCTTCCGACCACGACTCGAGCGAAATATTCACCAAGGAAAACAGCTGGGGAACATCACCGAGATCGTGCGTGGTAATATTACCACGATTGCAGATCGCACCAACACCGACCACTTCTCCGCCACACTGCCGCACCGCTTCGACCACCTTGCGCACCGAACCGCCGGTGGTGAGCACGTCTTCAACGACCAGCACGCGCTTGCCCTTGACCAAGGCATCGTAGCCGCGCTTAAGAACGAACGCCCTTCCGTCATCGGACTTCTCGGCGTAGACGGACAAAATTTCATCGTGACGAATCGTGGCTTGAACCCACCAGTATGTCAGATGATGTGCCACCCATTGCGACATGATCACCCCACCAACCGCGGGAGCGACCACCACCTCCACCTCGTCGCTATGCATGAAATATTCGGCAATGTCCCGACACAGTTGTGAGATCGCTGCTGTGTGCGGATAGATCGCATCCTTGTTGACGTATGCCGAACCGTGTCGACCCGACGTGTAGATCAGATGGCTGTTCGTGATAACTGCTCCCAGACCCACCAGAAGCCGCGAAACTTCTACTTGATTCATAACCCAATCCTCCCTAAAAAAGAGCGCGAAACCGGCTCACCATGAGCCAGCCACTCGCGACACTAATATACACCACTGACTGAAAAAAGCAAACAAAAAATACCACACACCTTATCAATAATAATCAAACCACAATGATTGGTAAATTAGTTATATCGAGCGTGCCTTTATACAGTATGTGCGGGATTCTATAATACAATAAAGGTCGTTCGCCCTGACTGATTATTTTCTGGTAATAATCCTTCGTCGCTGGCGGCAGGACAGAAAATCGCGCCACTTCATCCGGATTATAGGAAACAAAATTCTCCTTGTTCATTTTATTTTTATCATCAACGTGATTAAATAACCACACAACTGCATTGTTTGGATCTATTAATTTTGGATCAACCTGATAATATTGCTTGGTAAAATTTGGATTCCGTCCCGCTTCAATAAGGGCTTCTTTAATTTCTTTCGGGTTCACCGCACAAAAAAACAGTACATCATTCCACAAACAATCAAGTATTGGTATTTTTTGTTGAGTTACATGTTCACGCCCGATATATTTACTCACATGCTCATCATAAATATCTTGATATTTTTCTTTGAGAGTATTAAGCGGGTAAAGAATATTACCCTCCAAATTTTTCGGTACAGCGTGATAGAGATAGGACATATTTTCTAGTATAGCACTACTTCTTATCTTTTTACCATCACTCATAAAAACCGCACGATGTAGTGCTTGCAATACGAAGCCCTCCTGTTTAAAGGAGGGCGAAGTATTGGAGGTGGCGAGAGTTGAACTCGCGTCTCAAAGGTCTGAACGCAATCTTCTACGTACGTAGTTTATTCTGGTATTTGACACCGATCTAAAGAATAAACAGAAAAATCGGTGCTGACCCAGAAGATCTCGCTCAAACAACTCGGGTAGATTGCTTGAACCAAGCCCCGAATATATCACCCGCGATCCGCGCCGGGGCAGCGCCGGACGGATGGTCGTCGCTATTAAGCGACAACAGGGACTAAGGCAAAGCTCGCGAGAGCCGCCTTAACCTTGGCAACAATGCTGTTGGCATGTTGAATTGCGGCATGGGGTTACAGACGCACGCCGCACGCCTGGTACGCAAATTGGCAAAGATAATCCTTTGATCAAAACCCTGCACCCCCGTTAAATTACTGACGAATGTACTATAGCACTTTGAATAATAAAAATCAATGGTTCCAAACACCCGCCACCGCTGTGCATATATCAATAAAAACGGTCTCTTGACCACTAAGAAAAGACCTGATAGAGTATCGTCCATATGCCAAAAATGAAAACCTATAAAGGATTAAGCAAGCGCGTATCCATAACCAAGCGCGGCAAAGTGATGAAGCGTCGAAGCGGCCAAGGTCATTTTAATTCCCGCGAATCCGGTAACACCACGCGCAACAAACGACGGGATGACACCATTGATGAGAATTCCTTCGGCAAAAATATTAAACGAATTTTGTCCGTATAGATTTGTTACCGAAAATTGGTAATTGAAAATTTTGTTATTATGTCAAGAGTCAAACGAGGCACAACGCATGTCAAGCGACGCAAAAATATTCTGGCGCTAGCCAAGGGTTATCGCTGGAGCCGCAGTCATAAACTCAAAGCCGCCAAAACCGCCATCTTGAAAGCTGGTGTTTATGCTTACCGCGACCGGCGCAACAAAAAACGCGACATGCGCTCGCTGTGGTTGATCCAAATGAATGCCGCTTTGCGCGAGCTGGGTATAAGCTATTCACGCTTTATTGATGCTGAAAAAAAAGCCGGTGTGATTTTGGATCGCAAAATTTTGGCTGAACTGGCGCGTACCGAACCAAAGGTTTTTGCCGCCGTTGTAGCACATGTAAAAAAATAGTTTCAAAAAATGGGCCGGTAGTTTAGTTGGTTAGAACGCTGCCCTGTCACGGCGGAGGTCACGGGTTCGAGTCCCGTCCGGCCCGCCAGAAATTTTCGGGACGGAAGCATGGCAACTGCTTGTCATGCGTCGGGAGGAGAAGGGTTGTCTGTTATCTGCCCGACAGATCAGACAACACCGGCCCGGAGGGGAGTCCCGTCCGGCCCGCCAGATTAAAAAGTTAAATCAGTAAAGTAAGAACTAAGTAAAGTAAGCATAATAAAAAACTAAAAAGTAAATTTGGCTTATCGGCTTAATTTACTTACCAGCTTAATTTACTGCCTTTTATGTCCAAATTTGCTATCATCAAAACCACCGGCAAGCAATACCGCGTTGACGAAGGGAAGGTGTTAACACTCGATGCCAAGCTCGGTGAAATCGGTGCCGTAATTTCATTTCCGGAAATTTTATTAATGTCAGAAAACGACACCACCACCGTCGGCGCTCCGCTGGTGGCTGGCGCCATAGTTGAAGGAGAGATCGTCTCAACTGGTCGGGGCACAAAAATCCGGGTGGTAAAATACAAACCCAAAATACGTTACCGCCGCGTAACCGGCCACCGCCAAGATCAGACCAAGATAAAGATTACCAACATAAAAACGTCCTAACCAGGACGTTTTTCCTTTTGTCATCCCAAATCTAGTTTGGAATGACAAATTAATTTTTTCTCTGTATGGCCCTCCGGCCGCTAAACGCATCTGCCAAGGTCAATGCATCGGCATATTCAATTTCCGCGCCGCTGGGCAACCCGCGCGCCAAACGAGATAACGCCACACCTCCCGGCATGATTCGCCCGATATAATCAGCCGTGGCCTCGCCGGCAATATCTTGGGGCAAAGCCAAAACGATTTCCTGAACAACTCCCGGCGCCACTATAACCCGTTCAGATAATTCTTTGAATCGCAACACTTGCGGCCCGATATTATGCAACGGATCCAACACCCCACCCAACACATGATACAAACCGGCAAACGCGCCACTTCTTTCAATGGCGGAAATATCAACATCTCTGGCCACCACGCAGATCAATCCCCGCTCCCGACTCGAGTCGCGACAAATTCGACAAGGATTGGTTTCGGCAAACGAAAAACAAACGCCACAACGCGTCACATTGGCGTGATATGCCTGCAATAATCCGGCCAGCGCCTCCACGGCCGCCCGCGGTTGTTGCAATAAAGCAAAGGCGTACCGCTCGGCGGTCTTCGGCCCCACCCCCGGCAGTAATCGCACCAACGCATCAACAATTTTTTGAATGTGAGAAGATAACATGTAACTAGTTTGCTAGCTTTTTAGCTAACTAGCTTGCTAGCTTTTAAAAATCCAAGCTAGAAAGCTAGGCAGCTAGTAAGCTATCCCCTACTCCATCATCGGCGGCGGTGTCTGCGCGCGCTTGGCTAAATTCTGAAAACGCACGCGCCGTTCATCGAAAAATAATTCCACCTGCCCGGTCGGTCCGTTGCGGTGTTTCGCCACAATAATATCCGCCACCCGCTTGCGCGGACTATCGGGCTTGTACAAATCCTCACGATAAATAAATAACACCACATCCGCGTCTTGTTCGATCGAACCGGATTCGCGCAAATCAAATAATTTTGGAATGGGCGGCGTGCGCGCTTCCACACTACGCGATAACTGCGACAACGCCAACACCGGCACATTCAACTCACGCGCGATCGCTTTCAACGCTCGCGTAATCTCCGAAACTTCTTGCACGCGACTTTCCGAACGACCAGAACTCTGCATCAACTGCAAATAATCAATCAACAAGAACCCTAGCCCGTGTTCGGCTTGCAAACGCCGCGCTTTGGTGCGAATTTCCATCACATTAGCCGAAGCCGAGTCATCAATAAACAATGGCGCTTCCGATAATTGCGCCATGGCCTCGCCAATGCGCGGAAAATCATCCGAATCCTCCCGATCCGACAATCGTCCGGTACGCATCCGCCACAAATCCACTCCGGCCTGCGAACACAACAAACGATCCACCAACTGCTCCTTGCTCATTTCCAAAGAAAAAATTCCGACTGGTTTTTTTTGCGAGATGGCCACATGACGCGCTATGTCCAAAGCCAACGTGGTTTTACCAACCGACGGACGCGCCGCCAGAATCACCAAATCCGAGGCCTGTAACCCAGCCAAAATATTATCCAGATCCACAAATCCGGTAGGCAGGCCGCGCAACTGGCCACCACCCTTATGCAACTCATCAATGCGATCGAACGTCTCGGTCAAAATACTTTGGATGGGCACAAAATTCTGTTTCAAAAATCGCTGTGACACACCGAACAATTTTTGTTCAGCGTTATCCAGCAAATCCGTTACATCCTCCGGATCGGAAAACGCCATATCCATCGTCTCGCCGGCAGTAGTAATCAGCCGACGTAAAGTAGCTTTCTTTTGCACAATGTTGGCATAATGCACAATCCGGCTAGCTGACGGCACGACAGTGGCCAGACGGGCGAGTATGGTTCGACCGCCTATGATCTCGAGCTTGCCTTTCTCTTCCAAACGATTAGATAAGCTCAACAGATCAATCGGGATACGTTTTTCATACAACTCCAAACATGTTTCAAAAATCCAGCGGTGCCCATCTTTGTAAAAATCGTTTGGCCCTAGCGTGTCGGCAATCTTGAGCATGCCGTCTTTATCAATCAAAAGCGCGCCTAAAACCGATTCTTCGGCCTCAAGATTTTGCGGTGGCAAGCGCTCGATTAATTGTTGTAGTTGAGTAGCCATGGTGCCACCTATAGTAGCTCACTAATCCTAGACGGGCAAGGTCTAGATATGAACATAATGTGGATTACTGCCTGGTATTTACAACGCACCACAAACCTACTATACTAACTCAAGAATTTATGGGTCGGTAGCTCAGTTGGTAGAGCAGGTCCCTTTTAAGGACAAGGTCCTGGGTCCGAATCCCAGCCGACCCAAAAAAAATACTTCACCATCATGGTGGAGTTTTTCTTTGACACAAAAAAATACACTAACAGATTCGGAGGGTATTCCAAAAATCTAAACTGCTTTAGATTTTTGGAAACCCGGGCTCGGGAGGAGATTGGTAGCATTGAGCGAAGCGAACGCTACCAATCGGGGGAAGAGGAATCCCAGCCGACCCAAAAAAAATACTTCATCAATCCGATGGGGTTTTTTCTTTGGTAAAATAAATAAACCACCTGGTGGGTGGTTTATTTATTTTTTATATAATCCAGCGAACACTGGTTTTCTCTGGAGCGCCGGTGCAGTGGCGTGTAAAATTTTTAAGCCATGAAACTAGGGTGCGGAAGAGAAAACCAGTGTTCGCGCCCCGCGCTCTACCACACAATCGTGGCAACCTCGTCCTCATCTTCTTCGTCATCGTCCTCACTGTCCTTGTCTTCATCATCTTCATCCTCATCTTTGATCACCACTCCCAATCCAATGGTTTCTTCTTCATCATCACCATCCAAAGCAAACTTATCAACGCCACAGCAGTCCTGGGCTTGTAGTCCAGAGCCGCAACTGCAGGTATCCAGGTTCGTCATACATCAATAAAAATAATGTTTAGTATAGTACGAAAAAAAATAATATTTCGACCTACTTAAATATCATAATAACAATTCGTAAATTTGTGTCAACTATTATTCATCCACAAGCAATTACTACGAAGGTACGAATCCTTACGAAACATACGAATAATTAATTAACCCATTCGTATTATTCGCGTCCATTCGTAACTTCGTAGTAATATTTATTTCAGCAATCTCTCTATCGCCTTCACAAACAAATCAGCCGGAATTACTCCGGTCACCTGATAGCCATTCAAGAAAAATGTTGGCGTACCCCGGACGTTATTGGCTACTCCGGCGATAAAATCATCCTCGACTGATTTTTGATAGCGACGACTGGTCGTACACTCCACGAATTTTTTCTCTTCCAATCCCACCTGCGCGGCGTACCGTAACAATGCCGGCGACGTCAAATCGCCCTGATTCAAAAACAGCATATCATGATATTCCCAAAATTTTCCCTGCTCATGCGCGCACCGCGCCGCTTCGGCCGCTACTTGTGCCTGTGGGTGAATATCGCTTATGGGAAAATCGCGCCAGACAAACTGCACCTGCTTAGCATAACGCGTCATCAAAGTACGAAAAATCGAAAATGCTTGCCGAGAAAATGGACATTGCCAATCACCAAACTCAACAATAGTAACTTTTGCATCTTCCGGCCCAAACCGCGGCGCGCCCGGCACAACGAGCGGCGCGCCTAAACCAGCGCCTTTTTTAATCAACTGGTCAGGAATAGTGGCTGATGTAAATCCTTGCGTGGACAATTGACCGGTTTTAATCTGCTGATACAGCCGATAAGTCGTAACGCTCACCACCACGAAATACAACAAAACCACCACGACAATAATCAAAATCATTTTCCCCCACCACCGCTTCCACCACCGCCGCCGCGGTGAAGACAAAATCGGCGCAGAATTTTCAAGATTACGATTCATATCTATTACGATGAGTATCAACTAATATCGCGAGCGGAGCGAGCAAATATCAATTAGTATCAGATACTTATAGATACTTGCTTCGCCACGCTAAGCGTGACTTCGCGATACTGATAAATATTTATTGTAAAACAACAACAAACCGATGATAATCATAAATACCGCCGTCCACTGGTGCACCTGCAATCCGGCGAACATCGGGAGCGGTTCAATGCGCAGGAAGCTTATTAAAAATCGTATCACACCATACCCAATCAAGTACAGCGCGAATACCGATCCCCCACCTAACCTCCCCCTTGAGTACAAGAGGGAGGAAAAATTAATTCTTTCCTCCCCCTTCACCAGAAGGGGGAGGTTAGGTGGGGGATGTACCCTTGTTATACAAAAAATCAAAATTATTCCCAACACTATATTTAGTAATGACTCCCACAAAAACACCGGCTGAAAATAACTAAATTGTTCAAACCCCGACACGCGATTCGCCGGATCAATCGGAATTCCCCACTTTGAATTCGTCGGCCAACCGTATAACTCTTGATTAAAATAATTTCCCCACCGCCCAATCCCCTGTCCGATCGCAATCGCCGGCGCAAACAAATCCGCCCAAGCAAAAAACCGCGCCCGCGTTTGCCACCACAACGCAACCGCGCCGCCGATAATCCCGCCATGAATCGCCATACCCCCATGCCACACCGCCAAAATTTCCAGCGGATTGGTAAAATAAAATAACGGCGTTACCGTAATCACATACCACAACCGCGCCCCCAACAATCCCCCCAACACCACCCAGAATCCCACGTCCAGTCTGTCCTTCCCGCGAAGGCGGGAAGCCACCCCCTTCGCCAGCCAAATAATCAACCCAAACCCCACGATCATTGCCACAACATAACCAATCCCGTACCAATAAATTGATACGGGACCGAACGAGAACGCCACTGCTGTGGGGTGGAACGAGTGAAGCCAGGACATCAAAAATTCCAAATTACAAATTCCAAATTACAAACAATCTCTAAATACCAATAATGCCCAAAACGAATTAATCTGTTTGGAATTTTAAGAGTTATTGGAATTTGTTTGTGATTTGGTGCTTGTAATTTGGAATTTATCTTTCGATTGTGGCCGCGTTCACCACCGGTGTCGCCCCGTTCCGCGCCGAGTATAATGACACCAGTGAAATAAATGTAAGCGCGCTCATCGCCGCCACGCCGAGCAAAACGCCAAGAATAAAACTGGTGCGTGTAGAAACAATTGCCATCGCTTTCGTCCCGGCCGGCGCATAAATCGGATAACTGCAAGCATCCGGATGCCGATGAATCAAAACCGTTTTGGTTTCCTCGGCTATTATCCCTCTCCCCTCGTGGAAGAGGCCAGGAGAGGGGGTTGCCTTCTTCGTAACCATCTTCTTTTTTACAACAACTTTCTTCCTCGCTATTTTTTTCAACGGCGACTTCATCAATAATTTCTCAACCGCCACCGCCGGCACAATTTTCTTTTTGCTAACCATAGTATAAAAATGTTATTCTCCTAATACTTTTTATATTACCACACTTCTTATCCACAAGACAATCTCCGACCAATGTCGGAGCGCAGACACACGCGGACTTGACGCCAACCAACGCAGAAAGTAACTCCCTCAATCCCTCTTACCCTAAGAGGGAGGTAATTAATTATTCCTCCTCTTAAGATAAGAGGAGGTGAGGAGGAGTTATGATTTTTTTGTCATTCCCGTGAAAACGGGAATCCAGACCCCCTAACTCAATAATTTTCAATTATCAATTTCCAATTTCCAATCAATGATCAATTATCAATGACCAAAACCCCGTTTGAAAATTTGAACATTGAAAATTGATTGATAATTGATCATTGGAAATTGAAAATTAAAGTGTTGGTTACTCTGGATCCCAAATCTAGTTTGGGATGACATAATAAAAACACTTACACTAACGTTATGGCGAAAAAAAATAAAAAGTGGCGAACCAAGTGAGAAGCGCGGAGGGGATGTGCGCTTAACACAAGGTTCGCCACAGAACTTATCGGCTCACCGACTAATTTCGGCAAGCCGAGTAAAACAACGCGAGAAACGGTGCGGGACTTTAAGGGAGCCGCTCCTCGCTGGGGTTTTCCCCACTCCCTACCCTAGGCGTCCCGCATGGGGACTCCCGGGAGGGAGGTCCTACGAACTCGCCGCGCGGCAGAGTCCGCCGCGCCAGACACCCGCGACGTCCGTCCAGTAGACGAACGCGGCCCCGACGCGCTTCCACGCGCCGAGATCGGGCCAGTACCGCTTCCCGTCCGGGCAGATCGCCCTGAACGTGATGACGGTCTGGGCAGACGAGACACTTGTCCCATCCACCGCACCGACGCAGTTGCCTGCGGGGGCGGGCTGTTCCGACCACTCGACCGCGGCGGTATCGCCCGCCATCGAGCCGGTGGCCGAGCCGGCCGCTACCTGCCCGTCCCAGCCGGTGGCGGCGCTCGCGGGGGCGAGCGTGCAACCGGACAG
>CAZBFB010000022.1:0-15226 GCA_964491085.1 uncultured Gammaproteobacteria bacterium
CATGACGACTCCTTCGCGGCGGCCCGAGCCCGTCCCACCGAAGTGGGCCGAGGCAAGCGGCGGCTAGCTCGTAATCCGTACGAGCGTCGGTGCGGGGAACAAACAGACCAGTGCGGTTAGCCATAATTGGCGAAACGCCTGTTGTCTATCTATTGCCAGCGAGCTATCAACGAACTCCCAGCCGATGCTAGGTATTGATGTTATATTCTTTTTATAATGCCCTGTCAAATATCAAAAAACAAGACGGCGGACAGATGAACTGGTTCCATCCGCCGTCTTGACAGCGCGCTACGGAAACACTACGGTAATGATGGGAGCTCCTTATTGGTCCTGTCAAAGTGTCCAAGAGGGCTCCCTTTTTGTTGCTTGTCTTACGTCAACAACTCATGCATTACCGTGGTGAGATACGTATCACGCGCACCGTGCACCAACGCCGTCGGTCGGGCCATCACTTCCACTCCGCCAAACCGACCACCCAGCATGAACACACCGTACTTGATGTAGTACCGCTGTATGGTCGGTTCGCCGTTACGATCAAAAATCGTAACCGGTTCCTTAATGCGGAAGTACCGCTGAAGCAGTGCGCCGCGAATCTGGGGCTGACTGCAGTAATTCTGCCACTTCCACTTCGACATACTTCGCCCCATTACGATTCCCTTGCCGCTCGATCCCGTGGCCGGCTTCACGATCCAATCGTTGTTGTTCAACGATTGAACGTCACGCACGAGGCCATTCGGAAAGAGGACAAATCCCGGTTCGGTAAAAATTCCTGTTTCCGGAATCGCGGCCAAAATTATCGCCGCCTCGGCAAACCCGAGTCGTTCGTAAAGCAGTGAGCGTGCCGGCTCTTCCTGCAACAGCCGGAACCAACGCTTGTCACCGATCCACCGGCGGCCGAGCGGCGAAATCACGCAAAACTTCTCCGGCGGCAAGGCGAGCAGACGATCAAACTGCGGATGGCCAAACTTGATTCGTCCGCGAATGATGCAATTGAACCGGGTGTCGGTCGGCTCGGGCACGGTCTCGATCACCTCGACCAACTCCACCCCCGGCTCGCGCCGCAAGATAGCGGCCAGCACCTGAAAGTTGGACCAATCACCGGCGGCCGTGTCGCTCACCATCGCGATCCGAGCGCCTAAATCCAGATGACCGTCTTCGGCGTCATGCTTACGCCACTGGGTGAAACAATCCCAGACCACAGCGGTAAACGCCGAAGCGGGCGACGTGATACCACGAAAACCGGCTTGCCGATAGGCCTCAACCAGAATCGTCGCATCACCGATACCGGCGGGACGAGTGGAATTAATATCAACCACTTGCAATCCGGTCGGTGTCCGCACCATGTCGAGACGAACGAACGGTCCGCGCGGAATGTCATAGTTACAATTCCGCACTGCCAATGATCGCAAAGCGGGCGGAATAATTTGCTCCGCCACAGCTCGCCATGGTTCTTCGCCACGCAATCCTCGCGCCACCACCTCACACTGAACACCGATCAATTGATCCCACAAACGGGCTAACGACTGCAGTTGCGTAACATCCTGCGCCGTTAATTTTATCGGTTCAAGTGTCGGTTGAATCAGTTCTTCAACATACTCGACACCGCCAACCACTACGTTCCGCCGCGGCGACGAATACAACGTACCGGACAGTCCCTGCAAGGCGTTCCAGCGTTCCGTATCATGACGATAGACCAGTCCGTCATTCATTAGCCGGACAAGATGTTGTTGGGTCAACATGGCGCTAACTCCTCCTTCTTATTCAGCCGAATTATATCGGCGTTGTTGTGCCGGGATGGCACCAGATCACCACTCGCGTTTGAACGATGATCTCGTGCGTCCCGGCAAATGTGCACATCAATCAATTGTCAAAGAACCAACTCGTGTCCCCACACTGCCCAACTTCGTACCAGTCCTGACAAAATCACGAAACCGAATCGTTAAAATTGTTCCAGCCACGGACGAGAGAATTGGCGTCTCGACAAAGGTGGCTACATCAACCAAAGTGCCCAGCCGTGAACCAACAATTATTTCCGTGCCAACCTTGGCCTGGGGCAAAAAAATGCCACTGCCATCGAAGTACAAATAATTGCCATGAAAGATCGGAATCGTTCCACCGGCCGAGATCGTTATAGTTCCCGGCACCAAACCAAACCAGCTCAAAAATCGAAACAAGCCAGCGGCTACGCGCTCAATGCCCGCGTCGGAAATGGTCAAATGACGTTCCATTTCGAGAGTAATGGCGGGGGTGCCTTTTGCCACCGCCACCAAATCAAGCGCGCCGGCAAAACGTTTATCTTCGGAACGCTGATCATCAATCAACCAGACACAATCCGGCCGAATTATTTGCAATGCCTCGCGCGCCATTTGTTCGGTCGCATCAGCGGAAGCAACTAGCACGCCGACAAATCCACACTGGCGCGCAAAGGTATGCAAGTCAATCACGAAATCAGCCGCTTTAACTTCTTGCCACAGCGCCGCCGCGATTCTTTTTCCCAAACTCTTATCAAATTTTCCCGGCGCTTCACGATTCAAATTTTCACCATCAAGCGGCTCACGCCGACTGTCAAACAAAAGTCCTAATGGGTTGGCTACCGGCAAAATCACCAGCTCACCCGCGTTAAGGCCAGTGCGTTTTAGTTGCGTAATTATTTTTTGCACCACAAACAACGGCGTCACCTCATTGCCATGCTGGCCGGCAATAATAACCACGCGTTTGCCCGGCAACGCGCCGCGAAACGTGATTTTAGGTAACGCCAGCGATATCACACCAAGCTGACCAATCGGCAAAGTTGTAGTTTCGTAAGATGTAGACATAAGTTTTTTCTTTTAACTAAGACAAAAATCCCTCGGCTGACACCGAGGGAAATTCTGTATATATAGCTTTTCTTAATTTTACAATGTAGCCAAAATAAACAGCCCTCGGTCCGAATTCATGTACCAAGCACGAAGGTGTTTCTTCAAGGTTGTAAGTTGTCTATCAATCATACTAAATCCATTATACACCCTGTAAAAAAGCTGTCAAGCACACATCAATACACAAGTTCATAACTCATACCCACTGCCTGCGGGGAATCCCCCACCTTAATCCTCCCCCTGATTACAGAGGGAGGAAAATTTTTACTTCATCACTTAGTTATTCGAGCGACAAAAATAGTATTTTTTGGAGATATACAAACGAACTTTATACTTATATCAACCAATCGCATCACCCCCGCCTCACCACGATCCGCTCGATCCGCCGCCGCCCGAACGGCCGCCGCCAAAACCGCCGAATCCTCCCCCACCCGAACGGCCGCCGCCCAACCAAAACCCGCGTCTGCCGCCAGCCCACCAAGCTGGCTGTTGACCAGCCGCCCGCGCCGCGTGATAATTTTTTGAAACAAAAAAATCTAGCAATAATCCCAGCATCACAGCGGCTGGAATCGCGATAAACGCCGCCAGTATCGTGCCGAGCACCACGGCCAGCAACCCGCCAGTTCCCGCGCCAATAATACCCCCCAACCACCAACTTTTACTACGCGCCAGTATCGTCACAAACCACTCCATAATAAAAAACGGTATCAGCACACCCCAAAAACCAAAGGTATTAAAATAAGTATCCAAAAACGAAAATCCCGCGGTTTTTCCAGAGGGTAACTCCACCGTCAGATCACGCGCTTGGGCCATCAATAGGGCGACGGCTGTGGTAATGCCGCCGGCAAAATCATCCGCTCGAAAAGCCGGCGTAAGCACGTCACGAATAATCCGGCTCGCCTCGCTGTCTGTAATATATGGCTCCAGTCCGTACCCAACTTCAATACGCATGCGCCGATCATTCGGAGCAATCAACAACAACACACCGTTGTCTTGTCCCGTCTGACCGATTCCCCACTGCTTAAATAAATCAACGGCTAATAACTCAATATCCGTATCTTGTAAACTCTCAACCGTGACAACTGTAATTTCGTGCCCCGTGCTTTGCTGAAATTCTGTCAGGGTTTGTTCTAGTCGTTGCTCTTCTCCGTTCGCAATAACATTGGCAAAATCATTCACAAATCCACTTGGCGCAGGCAAAGAAACCGCACTACCCATAACAGGCAGTGCGGTTATAAATAAAATTACCAACCAACCAAAAATCCGGTTCATACTGCCCCTCACCTTATTGATTAAGGCAACTGCAAATCAACTTTTGGCGCCGTGTCTGCGCCTGGAGCGGCTGCAAAAAAGGTCCGCTCGGAAAAGCCGTATAAACTAGCCAAGAACTTGCCGGGAAAACGCTTGACTATGACATTATAGGATTGCACTATTTCGTTATAACGCCGTCGCTCCACGCTAATCCGATTTTCCGTACCCTCAAGCTGGGCCATTAAATCGCGCACTGCTTCCGACGAACGCAACTGCGGATAATTTTCAAACACCGCCAACAAACGAGTCAAAGCCCCTTCCACTTGATTAGCCGCCGCGACCCGCTGTTCCGGAGTGCCGGGATTGGCATACGCGGCTCGAGCATCAGCCAAACGACCAAACACCTCGCGCTCCTGTTCAAAAATACCTTTAGTCGCCTCAACTAAGTTGGGAATCAGATCAAACCGACGTTGATACGCCGTTTCCACCTGCGCCCATTGTCCATCAACGCTTTCGTTGGATGTGACAAAACGATTATAATACCCCACCAACCACCCGCCGATGACGACTACCGCCACCACAATACCAATAACCCATTTCCATGTTTTGGACATAAACAATATTTATTTTTTAAATTTTTGATACACAACTACTTAGTCATGAAGTAAAACGTTACCCTTTATTTTACCAAAACATAATCTGCCGAGCAATAGCCCAGTAACCAACCACCAGATAGCTCAACCATAAACGCACCAATCTCTCCCCCGCGCCCACGGCCCGCACCTCGGGAAATTCTGCTCGAGCTAACTTGAATAATGCCCGGTCGGAAATTTTACGCGATCGCTGAATTTGCCGGCGCCACCGCCATAAATGCGGCAGTCGCGTAATCGTGTACCACCGCGCTTGCCCCCACGCCTTTACCCAACCATGATAAAGCGCATTACCAAATCCGAAAAACTCAAACCCAAACCACAAAGGAAACAAAAGCGCTAACGTGCCCAAATGATAAAACTTTACTGGATTCCACAGGCGATTTATTTCCAAACCATAATAAATCTGGGCTGTCATATTCTCTTTATAATCATGCCGCACTATACTCGCCGCCGCTAACACAATCCGCCAACCGAGCAAGCGGGCGCGCAAACATAAATCCATGTCATCATGATACATGAAGGTGGCTTCGTCAAACCAACCAGCCGTAACCAACACGGCGCGCTTGATGGCCATGGCCGCACCCATCGCATACGAAATATCCATGCCATTAAAAAATAAACTGGGACTAGCATCAATCCGTTGGCGGTATCCGCTCACCGCTCCAAATCCTAAAATGTGCCAATCACAACCCCAGGCATTTATTTCCGAGGGATTATTTTTCAACAAAATCAACGATTGAGCGATCCCGACCGTCGCCGGTTTTAAGGTCTCCAGCAATGGTTCTAACCAACCAGCATTGACCACCAAGTCCTGATTCAACAGAATCACATAGTCAGCGCCGTGTGCCAATGCCCAGCGCATACCCACATTATTGCCCGCCGCGAATCCCAGATTGGTCGAATTGGTAATAATATTCAACTCTGACCAGCGCTGGGCCAAAGCCGCGACCGAACCGTCGGTTGACGCATTATCAACCACCAGCAAACGCGTGCGTTCATCCAACGCCGTATGTGCGCGCACACTAGCCACACATTCCGCCAAATCCGTTCCGCCGTTATACGCTAAGACAATAATATCAACGATCGGTTTCGTAGTCATACGCGTACAAAGTCAGCCACCCGCTAAAAAATGACGCAAACATAATTTGAAATCCAACTACCAACAAAGTAAGGGCTAACACCAACGGCCGCACCGCGAACAAACCGCCAAAACCCGATTGTGCCCAGCGCCAAATGATAACTAGGAAGATGCCACCGCCAACCGCCGCCACGAGCAGGCCCACCAGCAACAATCGTTCGAGGGTAACGCGCTTGAGCCACCACGCCACCAAACGGGTTGGCCGCTCAAACCCGCTGCGCGTGGCCAATAGTTTAGTAAATATGCCTAGACCCATGACTTGTACGCCCAAAACCACGAGCAAACTCGCGCCAAACATCGGATGCAAATTCAACACCAAACTACCCAAACGCAACGGCCCCACACTCATCGGCAACAACACAACCAAACCGAGGATGATGAAAACCATACCCGGAAGAAAAAAAACTACTGTCGGCGCGAATAACAACATGAAGCGCAAATGTCGCCAGCCATCACGCCAGGTACGCAATTTTGAAATACCAATGCGTTGACGATAATTGAGCGGCACTTCAGCCGTTATCAGTCCTTCGCGACCGGCGCGCACAATCATTTCCGAAGCAAATTCCATGCCCCGTGTCTGCAAACGCAAACGCTCATAAGCCGAACGCGCAATCGCGCGCATGCCACAATGCACATCGCGCACACTCACCCTAAACCAGGCCCGCACCAAGGCGGATAAAACCGGATTACCAACATAGCGATGGAGCCACGGCATAGCCCGCTCGTCCATCACCCCGGCAAAACGATTACCCATCACTAATTCTGCCCCGCGTTCCAAGTGCTTAATAAATTCCGGAATGGTATTGAAATCATAAGTGCCGTCCGCGTCAGCCAAAATCAACCATCGTCCGCGCGCCGCGGCCAAACCGGCTAAATAAGCCGAGCCATAACCGCGGCGCGGTTCAACCACCACCCGCGCGCCGGCCCGCTCGGCCAAATCAGCCGATCCATCGGTTGAACCATTATCACAAACCACCACCTCGTATAAAAGGTGGTGTTCACGCATAACCGCATGAACGGCGTTGATACAATCCTCAATCGCGCCCGCCTCGTTCAAACACGGCAACACGACGGAGACAATAATATCTTTATCCATTGGTTTGACTAATCACTGAACGAAAGGCCCGAGTGTACTCGATCATGGCGGTGAGACCTTGTTCCAGTGATACAATTGGCAACCAATCAAGCAGGTTCTTGGCTTTGCTAATATCCGGTAATCCTAATGGTTGCATGAACAAAAGCGGGTCGGCAAATTCAATAGTCGAACGCGAACCAGTCATGGCAATAATTTGTTTGGCCACTGCCGTGACTAGCAAATCGTCGGGCGAACCAAAATTTACTGGCCCCGGATCTTTGTCTTCTTGTTGCAACCGCACCAGACCGGCAATAATATCTGACACATAACACAGCGAGGTGGCAAACGTGTCATTGCCAAAAATTACTAACGGCTTTCCATCAAGAGCGTTCAGAATAAAATCGGGAATCATTTGGCCATCGCGCAATTTCAGGCGCGGTCCATACGTGCGGAACACGCGCGCGATTCGCACTTCCATTTTGTGCACATCACGATAGGTCGCCACCACGGTTTCGGCAAAACGCTTACCCTCGTCATAACACGCCCGTTGAGATAGTTGATCCACCGAGCCAGACATGGTTTCGCTAAATGCTAATTTAGTTTCTGCCGTACGATGACCATACACCACCGATGATGACACCAACAACAAACGCGCACGATAACGCAGAGCCACTTCGCAGGTGTTGCGCACACCAAGAGAATTGGCCAATAAGGTGTCAATGCGATAGGTATCAAAATTTTTCGGCGAAGTTGGGCAGGCCAAATGATACACTTCTTGAATCCCCTGCCCTTTGATATTAAAACGGCTCAATTCGGAGTAGGATTCTAAGTTGATGGTCTCGGTAACGTCATGATTCAAAAAAATAAAGTTTGGTTTGGTTAGCAAGTGTTCAATGTTGCCACGCGTGCCGCCGATAAAATTATCCAAACAGATCACATTGGTATTATCCCGCGCCACTAAAACATCCGCCAAGTGCGAACCCAAAAATCCAGCACCACCGGTGATTAAAATGTTTTTTGCTAAAGCCATAATAATAGCTTCATTAGCTTTTTAGCTTCATTAGCTTTTTAGCTTAAAAATATTAAAGCTAGTAAGCTAGTCAAGCTAGTAAGCTAATTACCCTCCAGCTACATTGATGCCGCCGCGAAAGGCCGGCGGGAAGGCAAAAAACTGTGCCCGCAAAAAACCATCGCCGGAAAATACGCGCACATGCGGCCCGCCGCCCGTACGCGGTCCGGTCACAATTTCTTGGCGACCATCACCGTCAATATCCACTAACGCCACGTTTATACCTTTGGTAAACCGTTGATCATAGGCCGTGATTTGCCGCACCAAACTGCCGCTACGATCAAACACGCGGGCATACGGCGCCGTGCCGACTGCCAAACCCACCACAATTTCTGACACACCGTCACCATCAATATCACCGGCGGCAATAGCGGCGTCACCACGATAATCCCTACCAAATACCGAAAATGCAAACCGCTCGCGACCATCCATGCGCATGATGTGCACCTTACCGTCACCACCCACTGATTGATAAACCAAAATTTCATCCCGACCATCATTATCTATATCCGTGGCAGTCGTGCGCACCCCACCGCGATAGCTCGTGGCAAACGCCATAAATTGCCCAACGATCTCCCCCGCCGGACTAAAAATACGCACATGCGGCCCGCCGCCGGCTCGTGGACTCAAAATTATTTCCTGCCGCCCATCACCGTCAACATCACCCGCGGCCACTTGCATACCACTGCGCATATTGGCGGCGTAGCCGTAAAACTCTGTTTTCATTTTACCATTAAAATCAAACACCCGCACTAATGGTTCATGCCCCGGGCCTGGTACGGTGATAATTTCCGGTACGCCGTCACCATCTGTATCAATCAAGGTGGTGACAACACCGCCGCGAAAATTTTGTTCGTAGGCAAAAAACTGACTGACTAATCGGCCGTCGTATGTATAAATGTTCACTTGCGGACCACCGCCAACCGCGACGCTGGCGGCAATATATTCCGCTCGGCGTACAAAACGCTGACGACCGCCCACGCCAGTCGTATCCTTAGCGGCCTGCACGGCCGCGGCCACATTCAAACGCCCGCCGCCCAACTTATCCGCTTGGGTAGGGTTTTGTGACACAATACTATCCGCCGTAGTACGAATGATCTCAATAATTTGTTTAGGCGCCAGCCGCGGATTAACCGCCCGCATCAAAGCCACAGTACCGGTTACGACCGGGGCGGCGAGTGAAGTGCCCGACCACCAACCGCCATACGGATTCTGCCAATCCGCTAATCCAGAAAATACCACCTGTGTCGAATACAAAGACGTGCCTGGCGCCGACACATCAACGCACTTAGTGCCATAATTGGAAAAAGTCGCGCGCTGATCGCGCTCATCCAAAGCCGCCACACCAATCACTAAATTTTTACCATCGTCATGACATACGGGAAACCGGGGATTAACATCCAAATCCAAACCGCCGGACTCACGATCATTGCCGCTCGGCGCCACTATTACCACTCCGGCCGCGTACGCCCGCTCAATCGCGTCAATCAACGGTTGGCTAACACTTGAGCCGACAAAACTCAAATTCACCACATCCGCGCCGTTTACCACCGCGTAATCAAGTGCTTGTACTACTTTTTCGGTGTCGCCAATACCCCGTCCATCCAACACCCGCAAGGCCATAATTTTTGATTGAAAACTAACTCCGGTAACCCCTTCAGCATTGCTACCACTAGCGGCAGCAATCCCAGCAATCAAAGTACCATGTTGCACGCCCGGCACAGTAAAAACTTCATCTATCTTTGGCCGCGGATCAGGCACATTGCGCAAAAAATCCCAACCGTTGATATCATCAACGCGCCCATTATGATCATCATCAATCTTATTACCAGCAATTTCGGCTGGGTTCATCCACAAATTGGACTTCAAGTCCGGATTATCAATATCAACCCCGGAATCAATGATCGCGATTACCACGTCCGGACTGCCGGTGGAAATATCCCAAGCGCTCTCGGCGTGCACCTTGGGCAAATACCACTGCTCGCGATATAGCGGGTCGGAAGGAATCAAGGCCGAAGCGGGAACAGAATTTATAATAAATGAAAAAATGAGCGCCGTCGTCAGACACGCTCGCCACCAAAATTTGTGCTGTACCACCAAGAATGACATTAGGTTTCTTTTGAACGCTTACCAATTTGTTCGTAGACCTTGAGCGTTTCCAAGGCACAACGATCCCAAGCATATTTTCGTGCTTGCAGTTGTCCGGCCGCTTTTAATCGCGCGCGCAATGCCGGATCACTCAAAATCCGATCAATGGCATCGCGAATATCCGTCACCGAATAGGGATCAACCAACTCGGCCGCCTGACCCACCACTTCTGGCAAAGAACCAAAACGCGAGGTTACTACCGGCACGCCTTGGGCTAGAGCTTCTGTTACCGGCATGCCAAACCCTTCATAAATAGACGGCGAGACAAACACCTCGGCGCCAGCAAACAACGGTCTAATCAAATCCGACTCAACATAACCAGTAAACAAAATATCTTTTTTGTGCGGCGACCGCGCGGCGCGGTCGTAAATTTTTTCTACACCCCAGCCCTCTTTACCGGCTAACACCAGTTGCACATCATGACCGCGATCGCGCACTTTAGTATAGGCATCAATCAATCGCTCCACATTTTTACGCGGCTCCAGCGTACTCAAAAACAGAATATATGGTTTTTGAATGCTGAATGTTTTACGCATTTGCGCAATTTCTTCGGGCGCGGTCTCTTGAAAAAAACGCGGATCAAGACCATTATAAATCACCGTAATGGAATCTTCGGGAACGCCAAATAACTCGCGCAAGTCGTTCTTGGTGGTTTTAGATACGGCAATAATTTTATGAGCTCGCTTAATAATCTGGGGCACAACCACTTTGGTGGAAAACTGCTGGCCTTTAGGAAACAAATCCGGGTACTTATAAATCGCCACATCGTGCACGGTAACGACCGACGGTTCGCCGTAGGATAAAGGCAAGTGCGGAATCGGCGAATGGAAGACATCCAGTTTGGCGCGTCGCAAAAATGCGGCCACCAAAAAATGCGAGTATGTTACCGGCAAAAATTTCTTATACTGGATAAAAGGAAAATCAAAAACCTCCACACCGGGATCGCGGAAGCGATGCAGTTTGGCTTCCTCGGTTACTTGCCGATCAAAAAATAACACCAAAGTATGTGGCTCCAGAAGCTTCCGATTTTGCTCAACCAAATGACGCGCGAGCTGATAAGTGTAATGCCCGACACCAGCGGCCTCGCCCCGGTCCGGTTGTAGAATTGTGCGACAATCAAGCCCTATTCTCATAGACAAGACAATACCCTATAATACTACCAAGTATAATAATCCTTTATGGCAAAGTCAATGCTACGGAACCAATCATCAATATACGCAGAAAATCACATTCCCAGCCATACTTATGATCTGCTGGATAGTTATGATGCTGGCCTGGTCTTAGCTGGTCCAGAAACTAAAGCCATCAAGACCGGCGTAGTGGCTTTGCGCGGTTCATATATACATTTACGCGCCGGCAATGCTTGGCTGGAACATGCGGCCATCGGACCATACGCGCCAGCCGCCCACAATAATATGGACAAATACCGCCCGCGCCAATTACTACTCAAAAAAGATGAACTGCGCTGTTTGGTCGGCAGTTTGAGCGCCAAGGGGTTGACGGCGCTCCCGCGTTCGCTGTATAGTAAGGCCGGTAGAATTAAATTAAATTTTGTGGTGGTGCGCCGAAAAAAGACAGTTGATCGCCGCGCCAAAATAGCCAAAAAAGAACTTAAACGCACCATAAAAACACTTGAGCATTAAAATCTAACCACAGACAGAATTACTGTCCCGTTCCGGTGTTGTAATATTTCAATAATTTTATGCGCACTCGTCACAGTTGGCGACCAAAACCAAAGCCGCCGCAACTACTGTTTCGCATCAACCATCATATCCGCGTACCGGAGTTAGTGGTAATTGATGAAACTGGCCACAATCTGGGTGTCCTGCCCACTTCCCAAGCCCTTGCCTTAGCTGAAGAGCATGGGTTTGATTTAGTGGAAGTATTCCCCAAAGGCACTCCGCCCGTAGCAAAATTATTGAACTACGGCCAATTGCAATACGAAGAACAAAAAAAGAAGCGCTTGCAAAAAGCCAAACAAAAAAACTTTGAACTCAAAGGGATTCGCTTAAGTTTACGCATTGGTAAACATGATTTAGAAAATCGTTTACACCAAGCCGAGGAATTCTTACAGGCCGGTCATCCGATAAAAATAGAATTACCGTTGCGTGGTCGCGAACGCAACTATGGCGCGACCGGACGACAGCAAATCGGACACTTTGCCCAGCAATTAAAACACCTGGCCGAAGCCGAAGAAGGCGTACAAGATCAATTTGGCCGACTATCGCTCACTTTGCGCCCCACCAAAAAATTAGACCAAGAGATGGATGAACCAGAAAACAAAAAATCAAGAAATCAAGAAATCAAAAAGTAGAACACTAATTTTTGATTTCTTGATTTTTCGACCTGTCCAGGTACGACTGCAGAATCATGGCCGCGGCCACATCGTCCACGGCAACTGCGGAAGCGCTCCCGCGCTTCTTTTTTGTTTGGTCATTCAAAGCAGACGCTAACACGCTGGTCAAGCGCTCGTCTTCCGTGACAATCGGCACACTTATTTGTCGGCGCAAATTATCAATAAAATCTTGCACTACTTTTGTCTGCGCGGTGGCTTGTCCTGATAAACCAGCGGGCAATCCCACCACAATCTTTTCAATCTGCTCTTGTACACAAAGTGTGTTCACGCTAGCCAAGACATTATTGGGCGTTACAATACTATGAGGAAACGCCATGGTTTTCTCTTCATCAGAAATCGCAATCCCCACGCGAATCGAACCGTAATCAAGACCGAGAAGTTTCATAAAAAGCTTTAGTAGCTTCAGTAGCTTTTAGCTTTGTAGTAAATGCAAACTACTGAACCTACTGCACCTAAAAGCTACTGAAGCTACGTAATTGCTTCCGCTCCCCGTTTTCCCACGATAATCGTGTGTTCAAAATGGGCGGCCACACTGCCGTCGCGAGTGACAATAGTCCAGTCATCGCTAAGCGTTTCCACCGCCGGAGAACCCAATGTAATCATTGGTTCAATGGCTAACACCATACCCGCTTGAATAGCAATCGACTTCGAGCCAGGATCAAAATAATTTGGTATGGCCGGCGCTTCGTGCACGGCGTAACCCACACCGTGCCCAACCAAATCACGCACAATGCCGTATCCAAACGGTTTCACCGCCGCTTCAACGGCGCGACCAATATCGGAAATTAAATTTCCCGGCTTAGCTTGTTTGATACCGGCTAGCAATGAATCTTGGGTAACTTTCATTAACTGGATCACTTCGGTAGATACCGTACCCACACCGACCGTCATGGCGGTGTCGGTATAATATCCATTTTCCGCTGGCCAGACCATACCAATATCAATACCAACCACATCACCCGCTACCAGAATCCGTGCGGGCAATGCCGGACCGTGCACTACTTCATCATTAATTGAAATACAAAGACAGGTCGGAAACGGTGTCGGCACACCCTCCGGCTGATAGTCTTTAAAACTAGGAATACCGCCGACATCTTTTATTCGTTGGGCAGCAAATGCTTCCAGCTCGGCCGTGGACACGCCCGGCTGACAACGCTTACCCACTTCCTCACGAATTTTCCCCAGTAATTTTCCACCCTTCCGAATGACGGCCAAAACCTCCGGCGGTTTAATCATGGTGTTATTTTTGTGTTTCAACGATTTCATGCTAAAAGCGTTTCAATGATTCAAGCCGAAAATGTATACCAAACTTGATAGATGATACCGAGAGAGAAAATTAAAAACAAGAGAGCGGCGGCCGGCCAGCTCAAAGGAATGTGATACTCCGGCTGACGATTGCCTTTCGCGCGCGCCTTCTCCCACATAAATAAAATCAAAATTCCTTGAAAGCCACCCATGATCGCGCCGGCAATGCCAATGATGCTGACAAAATTTGTCCAACCAAGTAAAAATATTACCAACGGAACAGCTACCGTCAACCACCACGCCCAAAATTTCGGCACACCATAATCCAGCCAATATACTTCCGTCATTACTTGGCCAATCGTCAGAAACGCTGTGGTCATGGTGAGCACACCAAACAGCGCGCCCAGAGTCATAATCCCGGTGCCCAACACTGAACCCAACCCCACAATTGCTCCTTCGGTCGTGTGCGCACCGGTGACACCAACAATCGCTAGGGTAAAAACGAAATATAACACTAACACCGCTAACGTGCCCACCGTAATCGAACGCAACAACCAACGGCTTTTACCTCCCGCCCGCAACAAATGTGCCATATCCGGCACAATCGCGGCGGCGCCAAACGCAAATAAAATCACACCATACGGCAAAAATAAATCCGTTAACGAAAAATTAGGCGTAACCAGATTGGCTCGTGAAAATACCGGCACCGCCAGCGCCACGATACCAGCCAACACTGCCACCAAAAAACAAATCAACACTCCCTCAATCGCCGCGATGGTTTTTAATCCTTTCCATAACGCCATCGCTACCAATACAAAAAACAACAAGCTATAAATCAACGCCGTGCCACCGAGCAACGGCCCGAGCAAGGCATGCAAAAATACACCTACTTCGATAATATACGCAATCAACGCCCCATACATACCAAACACCAATGACAGCAAGGTTAGTCGTTTGCCCCATGGACCCAAATACAAATTGGCATAGCCGGTCATCTGCTCGCGCTTCTGCGTACGCAACACCACTTCGCCATACATCAGCGTGATCAACAATGTAATCAACCCCAGCGCCACAATATACAATCCGCCATACACCATGCCAATTTTACTCACCGCATACGGCAACGCAAAAATACCGGCACCGATTGATGTGCCCATGAGTAAGGCAGTAGATTTCCAGAAATCGCGCATATACTAGCTTTCTAGCTTACTAGCTTTTTAGCTTACTAGCTTTTTAGCTTACTAGCTTTTTAGAAAATTAGATACTACCGCGTTGTCATCCCAGACTTGATCCGGAATGACAACTATAAAACTCTACGCTCTTTTAACTTCTCAACTAGATCCTCATACACCTCATCAATCGGCGGGGTAGCGTTTATTTCGAGCAAAACGCCACGATCGCGATAGAGTTGAATTACCGGCTCGGTGTCGCGGTGA
>CAZBFB010000023.1:0-17806 GCA_964491085.1 uncultured Gammaproteobacteria bacterium
CAACGCCGCTTCTACCTCCACATCCAAATCCGTTTCAGTCAAAAACCGATCAAACGCGCTCGCGGTAAGCACAAACCCCGCCGGCACCGGAATCCCCGCTTGCGTCATTTCCCCCAACGACGCCCCCTTCCCGCCGGCAATCCCCGCATCATGTTTACCCAACTCCTTAAAAAATTTAATATGAGACATACAAAAAATAATTATTAAATTTCAAATCTTTTTAACAACCCCCTTCACCGCATCTACCTCCACTCGATCACCATCTTTAAGCGCGGCGATGACGCCTTGCACACCAACCACACACGGTTTATGCAATTCACGCGAGACAATGGCTGAATGACAAGTAATGCCGCCTTCTTCACTAATAATCGCACCGGCTAATTTCATAATCGGTACATATTCCGGCCGCGTATTGGGCGCGACTAAAATATCACCCGGCTTGAGCTTAGAAAAATCACGCGTGTCAAGAATCATTTTTACCGTCCCGCGCACCACGCCGGGATACGCTGACCGGCCGCGTAATTCTTTTCCGTTAATAAGTTTATCCAAAAATATACTGAATGATTTTCCCGGCACGCCGACTAATTCTTCCACTTTCCCGTCGCGTTGCAGGCGCAAACCAAAACCTTTGGTACGCCTATTTTTTAATAATCTTTTATACGCGAACGTTGGCTTAAATAATAATTCATGCTCCCACCATAATGCATACCCCAAATCTTCCGGCAAAATTTTTGTGCGCCGCGCTAGGGTCATAATAAATTTTTTCACAATCGCGCTCCCCCGCTGATTGCACGCTTTTCGATCATCGCGCCACAACGAAACGGTCGCCAATACGTTAAAAATATTACGAGTAGTTGATGATAATTTATACTTACGGAACAAGGCCTGTTTCGTTCGTTGGCGCACAGAAAACGCGCGCTTGGCCGCTGCGGTATGCGCTAACTGTTCCGGCTTGGCCAACAATCCTTCTATTTCTTGCAAAAAATGTTCCTCTGACAAATGCAGTACGCGCACATAATCGTTACGAATCCAATGATACTTGGTTGCATGCTGAACAATTTTTTTATAAAACTTTGGTGTTTTATTTTTCTGTGCTTCACACGCTAGATTGGCCAAAGCAAATTGCTCTTGTTGAAATTCTGAAGGATGATCAGTCGCCAATAATGCCAAAACATCATCATGAGGAATAGTTACACCTTCGTGCGCCAGACAATCATCAATCAGTCGTTCCCCGATCACATCAAACACATCGTGAAAAATGCACTCCTGCCACATGCGAATATAAATTTTAGAAAAGACAACAAACTTCTGATACAGTTGCGGCAATGACAATTCTGAAAAATCCATCTTTTCCAATTGCCGTACCGCGTGCACAAATTTTTTCCGTTCATTGATATCCCAGCGTTTTTTTAATGCTTGAATAAATTGGGGATCGCGCTGTTGTCGGCGCACATAATACCCGCCCACCCAGTCCATCAGCGGCCGCGCAAAATAAATAAAAACAAAGTCATCGTAAAAATAGCCATAGTGATCTTGATACCACGGCCTGATCTTCCGCCCGCGCACAGTCATCGCTATGCAAGTAAACCACGGATATGAAAGTGACAACGGTCGCACGCCGGCGGCTTGTCGATACCACTCAGTTTTTCCCGCCACCTTACGATCAAATGACATACTATAATTTTTTTATACTACTCTCCGCAATATTGAATTCAACTTTATCCTCATCTTGGAATACTTTGGTAGCAAGCTTAGTACCCACCAAACAAGGTATTCCCAATTCACGCGAGACGATTGCCGCGTGCGAAGTCATGCCACCGGTGTCGGTGATAATGGCGCTGGCTTTTTTCATGGCCACAATAAATTCCGGCGAGGTCATGCTGGCGACCAAAATATCGCCCGGTTTCATTTTATGCAAATCGGTAAACGGATTTCTGATAATTTTCACTCGACCGCGCACGAATTTTACCGAACCACGACTAACGACCAACCCTTTTAATTCCCGAATCTCATCATCATGCTTGGTCGTGTATCTCACAAATAGTTTTTTCGCGCGTGCACCATAAAATTCTTGTTGCACTGATTTGCCGTCAAAATACTGCGCATACTCTGTTTGTCGCGCTATAATTTTTTTTCGATTCACGATGCGCCCCTGCGCTATTGCCAATACTTCTTTCGACCAACACCACAATAAATCTTCAAATTTCCAACCACGACGTCGGGCGACCTCGTGTAAAAACTTGTCCCACCAAAAATGCATTCGCCAAATATAGCCCTTGCGCAAATCTTGCCACCAGATTGATTGCGCTAGTTGATCCGCCATGAGAATAATCTCTTTACTCAATTGCAAACGCCGAGCTAACTGCTGTTTCCGACTGATATTTTGTTTGCGCTGATGCTCTATTGCCTGAATTAATGCCGACGCGCTCTTTTGTTTTAACAATTCCACGCGCTTCTTTTTAAAAAACACGGTCGTCAAGATTTGATTACCCCCGTAACTGTTCAACAACCACCGGTAATTCTTGGCATGCTCAACAAAATCATGCGTCCGCAACAAATCCAATTCCTCTTGCTGAAAAAATGAAAACTTGACCGGCGCAGACAAAATTTCCAAATACTCATTGGCACGCGTCGCGTCAATCGCTTGCAATTTCTGTTTCAAAATTTTCTCTCCGCCCCAATTGGCAATCTCCGGCACGTGCACGATCAACCAAAACAAAATATTAAAGTCATAAAATTCTTTAATGGCTTTCGCCAATTCCTTGTCGGTAAATTTTGCAAAATTTGTTGCCTCAAAGCGCGCTTCCAGCTTATGATACGCCGCCACCCACTCCTCCCACCACTGCCAATGTTTCTGATAATTTTTTTGATTGAAAAAATAATACTTGAAATATTTTACACCGGTCGCCCGCAACGGTTTATCTTCACAAATAAAAGTAAAACGCCCGCGTTCACACAATCCCACAAACGCCGGCCAAAACCAATGGTAATATTTCTTCAATTTCAACCACATGGCCTCAATAAAAAACGAACCGTAAAACAGACGCATCTCAATGGGTCCCCAAAAAAATAATTCTTTTTTAGGATCAACACGCATCATAATTTTTATTTCTTCTCCAGCATATTTCCGTTAATCATCGCCGCGACAAACGGAAAATGATAAAAATAATCCTGTTCGCTTTGGCTCGTGTCTTCATACGGGATCGGCATGGCCATCCGCGGAGCCGCTACCATATCGGCGCCACCAATAAACAACGCGCCGCGAATCATACCGTTCCCAATCGGCCCTTCGGCCATACAAATAATATCGCAACCATCCGCAATCGCATGCTCTACATGAATTTCATAATTCTTTGCGGTAAATCCTTTCTGGCTATAATACTCAACCAAATATTCCGCGTTCTCCCACGTACGATATGACCATGCTAAATCCGGATTATTACTCCCACCCGATTTGTAATTTGCTTTGCGGGTAGAAGTCAGAAAACCGATCTTCGGCTCTTTATAATCAAACCAACCGAGCAAGCGCAGGGCAGAATCAACCCACAATATTTTTTCTTCATTATTACGCCCCCACACTGTGCTCGTGGGCCCCAGCACAAAAATATTACCTTTTACATCTTGAACGACACAAGGATTCTGTACGCGCAATTCATTTTCCGATAAGGCAACACTTAATTTTTCTTTCAATCCGCGCAAAAGCCCGTGCTCCTCAACATTACCGCGCACAATTCCTTCAATATCCCCGCGCATAGCCACTTCAACCATTTTTTTATGAATCTCTGTCATGTCCGGCCCGGCCGAAATTGATTCAAAAACACCATCAATGTCTTGACCAACCACAACCACATCGGCAATTTCTCGTTGCGCCCGCCACACACTTTCGGCAATTGCTTCATTATGACGACCTTGATATAAACCGATCATCACTTTAGGCCGACGCTGTTTAGCCAATACGGCAATGCGCTGTTTCAAATCTTTTAACATATAGTACCTTTATCAAAATCAATAGTAATGTTCTGTCCGTCATGAATCCGGCGCGTTGCCTGCTGCACGTCCACAACGCAAGGAACTTTTGCTTCACGGCAGACCACCGCCGCGTGTGACAATACCCCACCACCTTCGGTAACAATCGCTTTCGCTCGTTTCAAAAATCCAATATGCACGGGCGAAAAATGTCCAAAAATAATGATGCTGTTTTTTCCTAATTCTTTTGATTGCAAATGCGGATGATAGCAAATCGCTTCGCCGCTTATTTTATTTCTTCCATACACGACTTTTCCCTCCAACAAGCCCGCCGTTACCGCCGCTTTTTTTACAAATAATTCCGGATACGCCAGTCGCATCAGATGACGATACTCGGTCATGATGTGTTGCCAATCAGCCAATATTTTTTTAGAATAGTTCCCGCGTTGTAATTTTTGCCACACTTTTTTATGAAACGCATCACGCGCTTCATACCGTTTTTTATCCGCAAAATAAAATGCGCGAAATTGTTCAATGGTTTTTTTGGCATACAAACGCTCAATCCCGCGCTGCTGCCAGACAAATGTTGTTACCGATTCAATATTTGCCTCGCAACCACCAATGATTTTATTTATTCCGCGTTTCAAAAATGAAAGCGCGAGTTGTTCGTCCGGCAAGGGATAAAAATCTACACCAGCATTGAATTTTCTTTGCAGAGCATCGAATTCTTTAAAATACTTTGTCCCGGGCGGCGGCACGATCGTACGACCGCTCTTACCAACCTGCCAGGGTAATTTATTTTTGTTCACATAAATAGTTGCCTCGCGCGTTACTTCTTGCGCCCGAAATAATTCGGCGTAATACAAAAAAATATACTTACCCAACAGCCAATCTTGTTTTTTCAGTCCCCACTTATACAACAAAGCCACCAACGCGGCGGTAAATTCTTCCAATCCTTTTTTACTCTTGAATGTTGTCATGAATATTTTGTCACCCTAGAGCACCAGCGATAGGGTCCATGGATTCTATCACTCCGCGTTCGCTCCGTTCCAGAATGACTATAAAAAATTACAAGAATCGCTTAAACCACCGCAACGTCTCGATAATTACAACGTGTTGTTTATTCGGTAAAAAACTGTGCGACACGCCATGCACCAGCACACCATTGTTGGGTTTGGGCAGATGTTTTTGCAAATACTCAAAATGACCATCCTGCCGGAGGACTTCATCCGTATCGCTTTGAAAATAAATAGCATTACGCAAATATTTTACCTGACGAAATACCAATGGTTCATACTTTTTTAGTTCGGCAAAAAACGCGAGCGGCAAACGTCCCGGCCCTTTGGTGTGTTTGCGCTTAAAACTTTTGTGATATAAATATTTTCCGCGCTTCGTGCCTGTCTGCAAAAAAAGCTCAAACACTTTAGCGTATAACACCGGCATAGCCACTAACGATAGGGCAGTGATGCGTTTATCACGACCATGTATAGCCAATAAACTTCCGGAATTACTCCGTGTCACGATCGCAATCCGTTTTATTCCCGACAAAACGGCCACAAAATCAATCACGTCTTTTAAATTTTTTAACATGACCGATGTGAGTTTATCTTCAAACTTGCCATCACTTCGACCGGTTCCCACATAATCAAATTTTACCGCCGCATACCCGGCTTCAGCCGCGGCCAAAGCAAAATTATTCAAAAATCCCGGTGTGTGCGAACGCAATCCGCCACAAAAAATTACGGCCGAACGGGCGGGCTTACGCGGAAAAATAATTTCCACATACACCCGCTGTCCGGCGCTCATGATATATGTCTTGGTGCGTTTGAATGGCTTCATATGTTTTTATTTCCCGCTTTCGGCTGACCCTTCCCCGTAATACCGACATAGTGCGGCCCACGCGCAGAAACTTTTGCTCGCACCGCGCGTAATAAATTTTCCGGCGCAATCCACAACATCGAATGTTGTTTCGGTTTGCCCAACGCGGTTTCATCTTTAATCACCAAACTTTTACGCGTCGCGCCCGGATACACCAGCGTCCGTACCAAACGATCTTCCGCCACCGCCTCGTCTTTTTGCTCCTGCCATTCTGTTTCTGGTAAAGCAATCAAAGGATCTTCTGGCGAAATTACCGCAATCTGTCCAACATGATCGGGAATTTGCACTTGCTCGGTGCGAGTTGCTAGTTCGCGAAATGTCGCCAGCATGCGATCATGATCGGTATCAATATTAACTCCGTCTTCAGCTGCACCCTTAACTTCACGCTGATAAATATCTTCAAGCTTAACTTTCATTCCTTTTAAACGCGTAGTATCATTTCGATCATGCGCCCCCAGCCAACCGGCCACCGAAATCATGTTCCCGATTTTTTTCACTGCCTCGGGATGCGTTTGCCGCAAGCGATCCACGGAATTCCAACTACTCGTCGCCCCGAACGACTGCCCCAGCAAATGCACTCGCTCAAAATTTTTCTGCAATGCTTCAAAAGCAACCACCGGTTCATATACCAATTCCGTCATGCCGTAACCGGTCGGCTTTTCACCACCGATAAATTTTTCACCGCGCTGGTTTGCCAAAGCCAATCGCTCCGGTGAGTTCATAATACTTGCTGAAGATTCCGGATGTTGTAGCGGCGCGCCGTTGTGACGAATGGTCGCAAACGCGTAACCGGATTCCGCAAATGTCTTGGCATACAATCGCTCCACGCGACCGGAATCACCGCCCGGAAAACCCGGTGTCCAAATAATTAATTCTTTATTCGGTTGTTTTGGCAAATATATTTTTCCTTCAACCGGCAACAAATCTTTGTTCGCTTCACCTTCCGGCCGCGGCCAACGCACCCAATAAATTTCCGCCGGCACTTCCGCGCCGGTTTGCTTGTCAATTTCTACCGGCAATTTCATAGCAAAATCAACCCGAATCCCCTTGTCTTTCAATTCACGAATTATCTGACCGTTTTGCTCGCCCGATTGTTCTTGTGGTACACCTTCGCGTTCTGTCATAAAACTATGATAATGTAGTTCAAATCAACCTAATTTTCGCACAATTCCCCTTATGGCGTCAACTTCAACCCGATCACCGTCGGCAAATATTTTTGTGGCATGCTTAGTGGCGATGACGCACGGAATATTAAGTTCGCGCGAAATCACCGCCGCATGACACACAATGCCGCCCTCATCAGTCACAATTGCCGCCGCCCTACGAATAGCCGGCATATAATCAGGATGCGTCATGTGGGCAACCAAAATTGCACCTTTGGGAAATTTACTCGCCGCTTGCGCATGCAGTAATACTTTGACCGTACCGACAATTTTTCCCGGGCACGCGATTTTTCCCGTCACAATGTCTTCATGTTTTGTCTGATCACCGATAATATTTTTCAAAAATCGTTTTTGCTCGCGCGGATCGGAAATAACTTCACTACCGTCTTTGTGCACATACCCGATATACCCGCGCTCGTGACGTCGTTTCAGTTCATCGCGAGTAACCGGCGTCCGGCCGCGTAACAATAATTCCATTTCTTGTACCGTCAGATGCGCACTCCAGCCGGTTTCCCAACCTAAGCGTTTTTCTAATTGACGATAAAACGGTTGAATGAGCGTCGTCACTTTTTTATACACATCAATCCGCTCGGTACGTAACCACACAAACACATGCACCGCTTCCGCCACTCGTGCCAATAACGAATCTTTCTTACACAACGCGTAATACACATTCCGAAATAAGCGTTGCGTTTTTTTTCGCTCCGTTTGGGCATGGCGCAATTGTGCTTCCGCATTTTTCAATGATCCGGCCTGTTGTAACACGCCGCGTTTCGTCCACACAGAATGATTGATCGAATATACCCCAAGATACTGATAGCGTTTTACGATTATATCCAGTGCCGCTGGTGTTCCTTTGTTTGCTCTCCAACCCCAAACGGCCTCAATCATCCTCTGCGTTTGATATGGTTTTGGCGCGCGAGCAATTATGTCATACATTGCCTGCCAATCATCAAAATATTTTTGTAACCGATGCGTCATCCAATCTTCCACAAAATACGTGATAGACCACGGTTGCCAAACAACATGCTCGCCAAAACGTAAAAAAATATTTTGAAAATCTTTGTACTGTATCAACCATTGAGATAACGGCGCTGCGTAAGATACCGAACCTAAAATTTTGGCCGAATGCAGTATCTGCCGAGTCAGTACATTAAATTGGTTTGTATATTTCTTAATGCTGTAATCAGGCGCGATTATTTCCCGCCCCAAAATTTCCATAAATCGGTTGAACTGCGGTTGCGGATGCCACGCCTCCCATTTTCCCGAGCGAGGCGCCATAATCGTGGGAACCTTATTCCGTGACAAACGCAAAGCGGAACGAAACACAAAATTATCATAATCCTGCATCAAAACCGGCCGCGACCAAATATGCTCCCATGGTTGGTGTTTGGTAATCATAATTTTTTGACAACTCCTTGATTCGCGTCAACCTCTACTGCATCGCCATCTTTAAAAACATTTGTAGCAGTTTTAGTGCCAACAATACACGGCTTCTTCAGTTCACGCGCCACAATCGCCGCATGACTAACGATTCCCCCCTCGTTGGTAACAATCGCCACTGCTTTTTGCATGGCGGGTACATAATTCGGATGCGTTGTATTGGCAACCAGTATTTCTCCAACCGCAAACTTTTTTATATCATGATAAGTTCTGATAATACGAACCACACCGGTAACTATACCAGCGCAGGCAACAGTACCGCGCACTACTATTTCTTTACGGTTTACTTTTTTACTATCTGTAACGATTTTTTGATACCTTTTAATTTTTTTATCAATCGCCCGCATTACGGAATCACTCTTATTTGCAGTAATAATACAAGGATTTTCTCGACGATACTTAATTATTGCCAAAGACAACTGGCCAGTTCTTAAGGCGGCGTCTAATTCATCCAAGGAACAATAACCCAAATCATTCCGCTCAACACCAAAGCGACTTGCAATCGCGTCAAATAAAAATGACCACTGGTAGACATGCTGGCGACGCACATCATCTCGCCAATCCTTAAAAAATATAATGTACGGGGCAATATCTAAAAACCATTTTTCTTTATGATTAGGTTTTAACAGTGCGTTAATTTTTTTGTTCGATAAAAATTTTTGATCCGCGCCATTAACACCTTTTTGTTTAAAATTTAAAATCCAATCTCGATCGATCTCACGATACCAAACTGCCGACCAACTCCTTAAAAATTGAAATTCTTTGACTAGCTTTGCTATTGCTACCCCATTCTGCAAATATTCTTGTAAACGAATAATCGCCGTCTTTTTCCATGGCCGATACAGTGACGCTAAAATCCGCTCTCGTAAATCTGCTGCGTGATTACGAACGATCATGGCATTGATTACCTGATCTGCGTCAATTTGCCAAGATTCAATACCCCACCAAGGATAAATACTGAAACGTTGATTGACATACAAAAATTCTTTGCGGAATTCTTGAAAAGCAAGAAGTTGCCATTGTGTGTTTTCACCTTTTGCCGCTGTCTTATACCGCTTCACTATTTTTTCTACTCGAACTAAAAACCTCGTTCCTTCTTTGTAGTACGCTCGAACCATCTCCGGCGTTTTAAAAAATTGAGGATAAATTTTCCTCCCCACTGCCAAAGCATTAACACAAATATAGTGCGTTAACGTGCGATTTTCAAACCAAGTGAAAAATGGCTCGCGTATCGTTTTATTAAAAGCACGGATACAGCTATAAAAAGCAATATCCAAACCAGAAACAGTCATAATATCAACACCCTCTCGCGTAATTAATTTCTTCCACTTTGTACTCATAGTATTATTTGTTCCTTTCGGCCTGCTTAATATCAACCAACCTTCCCACCTGCGCAAAATTTTCTTGAATCAATATAACGCCGCGATCGTCTTGAAAAATCTGATATGCCCGCGCTTTGATCGGCAACCCATCTTTTTGCAATCCGGCAATTGCCTCCAAAAAGAAACGGCAATTTTCTTCTTTGTTGTCCGTATACACCACCGACTCAAATCCCTGCGCAAATTTTTTCTGCACAATATCCTGAAGCATTGCTCTTGTTTTTACATTCATCTCACCATAATCAAATGTGCTATAAATTTCCCCCAGATAATCGCGAATATCAAACCCGCGCGTTTGTCGCACTTGTTCCGCTCGCCAATCAATCTGCTCTTTATTACCGGTCGTAAAGACACCGTTATGTTTTGCCCACGTCAAAACCTCCTTAAACCCCGGCGCCGGCTTTATGATGTATAATTTATTTCTAAATACCGACTCATACGCCCACTCATAATCATGCGCCTTAATAATTTTCAAATCATACCCCAACGATTCCACATACGCATCATAATTTGTCATCCCACTTTTCTTAACATCCCACACATCACAAAATAACGTATCCCCCAAATCCCAAAGATAAAATGTTTTTTGCATATCATATTACATACTACATTCTATTTTCTCTAACGATTCGAATCAGTAGAGAAAATGAAATACCAACCTTAAAGTGCCGTTTCTTTTGTCTCGATCAAACTTCCTCATTCCAAGCACCCTTATCCGCGTGCCGCACAATTGTTGTTTCGCCTTCGCGCATATAGTTATGATTATTTTTTAATAATAGTTACCACGCCATGATCGGCATTTACTTCTACCAGATCACCATCGTGTAAAACCTCCGTCGCGATTTTTGTGCCGATCACACACGGAATACCGAGCTCGCGCGAAACAATCGCCGCGTGACAGGTGATACCACCTTCATTCGTTACGATTGCGGCTGCTTTTTTTATGCCGGCAATATAGTCCGGTCGGGTCATCACCGCGACTAAAATATCACCCGGCTCTATTTTGTCAACTTCTCTGGCTGATCCAATAATTTTTACGCGACCAACCACCCGACCAACCGATGCGGTCAAGCCACGAATATCACGCACTTCATCCAATTTCTTCGCCGGAAACATCTGACGGTGTAATTTCTGAACTATTTTGCCAACGGCAATATAATAACCTTGCCGCCACGACACGACCCCACACGAACGCTCGCGCGCTTTTAGTTCCGCTCGCGTTGGCTGGCCTGTCAAAAACCACTCCTTAATTTCGCGCGGCACCAGATATTTTGTAAGTTCCGGATCAAGCTTACGCCGCCGCGCCATTTCACCCAAAATCTGCGTTCCCATATGGATACTCAAAAAGGTTGATTTTTTCCGTTCATCTTGCCACCAGGTAAAATCTTCAGAAATTTTTAAAAGCGTACGCAGGAGTCGTGAAAATTTATATTTTTTAAACAGCCCCGCTTTCTTTTTTGCATTCAACCGCGCCGCATTATGTAACTGGGTATATTTTTCCTTAAGATTCGCGCCTGATCTTTGCCACAACGCAATTTCTTTTTTAAAATGCGCCACCGAAAGCGCGTGCGCTCTGAAATAATTATTTTGAATCCAAAAATACTTTTTTTGATAGGCCGCTATCCGTTTTTCATCGCCTGGCGCTTCAATCACAATTTTTAACAATTCCATTTCCGCTTCGTTGATAAACGACTGATGCACCGGCGCCGTAACAACGCTAAATACTTTGGTAAACTCTGATTCTTGTCCAATCTTTCCTATTTCTGAACGGATCATATCGGCAATATACTGGTCTGTACCGAGAGAAAAATGATCAATGATCGGAGAAGAGCTAAAGCGATTTATAAAAAGAGTGATATACTTGCTATAAATCTTAAGCAGTGCTTCATCGGAAAGTAAACGTAATTTGATCATTGAAAACTGCTCAAAAAATATTTGAAATGCTTGCTCATCGTGATGCCAAGCACGCAAAAGCTTTGTGCTTATCCGTGGGTCTTTCTTTGCCAAGCGAAGAATCGCTTGCGCGCCGCGACGCATATCATCCATATCAATATACCAATCAGCTTTTCCATCTTTAAAAAAACAAACCCGCACGCCGGCCTCGGTTCCTTTTGGTCGGCGCTGATCATTTTTTACTTCGCCATCACACACCGCAAATAAATAAAAGGGCGATCCGTCAAATCGCTGATGATACCATTCCTTTCCGGAAATTAATTTATTTGTATTCATATATTCAATACACTTTTCTTTCACACTAGCAAGCGTGAAAGAATTTGGATAATCCATTTACTACTACGCTTTAAAGTGTGTAAGTAATTAACCAATCCAGTTTCTTCGATACTTCAAAGTATCGAAGTTTTTGGTTATACTGTTATATCTAGCGAATCGAATCGCTAGGGTAATCGGATTATGCGATCTGGGAGCGGATTTTTTCTCCCACTTTTTGCTTTTCGCCTTCGGCGTAGGGTTGGCCGTGCCAGAGGTCGTGGCCGTCGTTCTCAAAGCGGGGCATGATGTGGATGTGGAGATGAGGGACAAGTTGACCGGCCATGGCACCGTTGTTGATGCCGATGTTGCAACCCGATGATCCCACACCGGCCATGACTGCGCGCGACAGGTGCGGTAATACGCGCGCCATGTCTTGCATGTTTTCCGCTGACGCTTCGCTTACTTGGGTTACATGCTCTTTAAGAATCACCAGTGTATGCCCGGGATTGACGGGATTGATATCCAAAATCGCGATGACGCGATCGTCTTCGTATACTTTTTCCGACGGGAGTTCGCCGGCGATTATTTTGCAGAATAGACAGGAGGACATAGATTATTAGCTTACTGACTGATTAGCTTTCTAGCTTTTTGAAATACTTATTATTGCTTTAGTAAACCACAATGCAGAGACCAAGTAAAGAAACCAAATCGGTGAAAAAGCGCGACTAACGGCGCCGGCGAGGAGGTCGTCGAGGAATGCAAACATGATGTACCAGAGGAAGCCGGCGAGGGTGAGACGGGTAAGCATAAATTTGAACAATAAATATCTACAAATATCATGAGCGGAGCGAATGAATATCTATAAGTATCTGATATTTATTGATACTGGTTCGCTTCGCTCACGATACTATTTGATACTCATAGTAAAGGTAATATATATCTTCGCGCTAGTTGATGGAGTGTTGGCCAGCCGGAAAATTCTATGATGCAGTGGCGGATTTGTAATTGACGAAGGCGATTGGTAAAACCGGGCGCGGAAATTATAAATTTATAGGCGCCGGTCGGGGTTTGACGAATGTCTGATAACAAGATCTCGGCATTGGCTAATTGCCAGTCAGCGCTTAAGTCGCCTAATGTGGTTTTTGCTAATACCGGTAAAAACACCTCGGCCGGGCTAACAATACCTAACCCAAATTTTTGACCAGCTGGCAAATTTTGCACTTCCAAAGATACTTTCGCGTGCGTAAATGGACGCGGGGGCGTTACTTCCAGATACACCGGCTCGGCCAACAGCGTACGCTGACCGGATTGATCCGTGGCCAAATTACTTTCTTCCAGCACGCGGCTGGCTGGCGTCAACGACGAAACCCAGCGTTGTGCCACGCCGTCACACGCCTGTGTTACGCGCCACACATTCGCCGGAACAACGAAAACATAACCGATAACGGCGAGGAAGAGAAGGGTGAGGATGGTGAAGGTGATTTTAAAATGCATACGAGATAACACTAGTCCTTCGACTCCGCCGGATTACCGGACTTCGCTCAGGAAATATGGTTCGACAAGCTCACCACATAATTATTCCCTGAGCTTGTCGAAGGGTCGCGTTAAAAACATTAAAATTTATTTTCCGCCCCACCGCCACATCGCCACTTCTCCTACTCGTTCCGGTTCGCCCAATAATTTTATAAACGGCTCGAGCGATGGCTCTAGCGTGTACGGTTTCAAAAATCGTTTTTCCAGCATGACAATACAACCCGTTTTTGATTTGGTTATATCTTGGGCGCGTTGCAAATAACGTACCGACGGATTGCGCAAAAATAATTCATATAAACTCACGCGCTCGGGCGCGGAAAATTCTGGCGGATATAAAGGGAAGCCGCCATTTATAATTGTACCGCCGCTCACCGCTTCCAGGGCGAGCAATGGCCAAGTGTTGGCGAGGACACAGGCACGAGATTGCTTCGCGGAGTTTACCCTGAGCCAGTCGAATGGGCTCGCAATGACAGCGTTTATTTTTTGCGCGGCGGATAATTCATCTGGAGTGACGCGCTGAATGCGCGGGCCGCTGGTTAGAGAAACTAACATCGTCATAGCCATGAACATAGCTATGGCTTCGTTAGTATAAGGCACCTGACGCTGATTAAGATACCGCGCCAGACGACCAATACCCACTACCAACAATGGCAAAGAAAACAACGCTGTCAAAATCACCAGCCGCTTGGAGACAATGTGATTACCGTCCAATCCAACTGCCGAAATCAACATGGCTCCCCATGTGCCCAGACCAAACGCCGCCAATAAAATGGCTCGCGACTGATCGCGTCGCCATAATAATATTGCGCCGGATATCACCAAAACGATAATCACCGGAGCGAACCAACTAGCCCAATTGATATTTCCCAAAAATGAACTGTGTACAAGAGTTGTGTACGCCTGCGTAAACCAGACATTTTCTTGCTCGATCGCAAACGGATAAGAAAATAACGACTGCCCGTGAACAAACCGCCACGTCTGCCGAGCCAACGCGCGCACCAACGCTACGGGCGCCAACCGTTCCGGATTAATCACTGAATATTTTTGCAATGTATCAAGTAATGGAAATAATAATGCTAAACCAACAGCTGTCATTATACCCATTATTCCCTGCGCCCATGCCTGCTTTATTTTTTTTGCCAGCCAAATATAAAGACCCATGATAATCAACATGATGGCATAGGGAACATACGCGAGCCATGATAACAGAATTCCCAAAATAAAAACTTTTTTTGGCCGCACCGAGTGTTGTTTGCCTAACCGAGCTAACCCGAGAATAAAGAAAAATAAAAATGGTAAAAATCCAAATGCTTTCGGCAGTGTGGCGCCGCCATACACGAAAAACGGCGCCGCCATAAGCGGGCTAAAAGCCAGTAACAATCTCCCTCGCTCGGAAAATTCTAATACGCTACCCATGAGCCACAACAACAACGGAATCGCCAATGACCAAATGATCGGCATAAACCATTGATCAAGCGCCAACAACGGCAAACCCAGCACCTGATACGCATAGAGCTCAAAGGCCCATTGGGTAACATATGATTGCTTATTACCCACCAACAAAACCTCGGGGATTAACCACGGCCCGATTTGTTTAACGCTAACATGATCGCCAAATAATACCGGCTCCATGGGCTGGCCGGTGGCAAGTTGTTGCACCGTGGCCAGATGCCGCCACCGATCGCCGGAAAAACCAACCTCATAAATTATGGGAAACAATAAATGAATGGCCAACGAAACAATAATCACAAGCCGCAACGTGGTTAAGCCAGCCTCACGCAGAATACGGCGGCCGATGAACCACAGCAACAACAAAATAATTGCCGGCAAGAGCGGATGTGTAACATCCCACAGCGATAAAAAAAACTTCGGCGTGCGCGAAATAATGGCTAACCCAAGTACTGCCAATGATAGTGCGATAATTATCCAACCATCACGGCCAAGACGATTTGAAATATCATTCTCATAATGCTCCGGCGGTTTAAAACTGACAAAACGAATCGCTGAAGCAATTAAAATAGCCGCCAGCGAAACGACCACCACCTGCCACGGCACAAACCGCCACCATAATAAAAACGGCGCCAACAGCGTGCCAAAAAGATAAGGTACCGCCACAAACCCGAGCCAAAAAAATGGAAAACTTTTTACCGAAAATAAACTTTTAATCCCTTGCGCCAACCAATCGGCCAGCACCAACCATAACCAAACCGCCAATAACCAACGAATAAATACCGGCACACCCGAAATCATACTTAAGCCACTTAATACCAAAGCCACTACCAGCATAATTATCGTGGCAAAACCGCGCGGATCGCGCCGGAAAAAATATTGAATTTTTGAAAAATTTTTTAATGTCATTTCGACCGAAGCGGAGAAATCTCATCCGCTCTAGGTAATGAGAGCCCTCGACTAAGCTAACGCTCCGCTCGGGATGACACTGCTAGGTATATTTTCTCCAACTCCCCCACTATATCCTTCCAGCGATATTTCTCTATCACCCGCTTCCGTCCCGCCGCCCCCATCTGTTCGCGTTTGGTTGGATCGGCCAATAATTCTTTCAACCGATTTTTCAACGCGTTCACATCACGCGGCGGGACGAGATAGCCGGTAACATTCGGATCAACCACCGTGCGTACGCCGGGCAAATCACTGGCAATTACCGGCACACCGGAACTCATGGCTTCGAGCAAAACCAAACCGAATGCTTCCGAACGATCCGTCGAGGGCAACACAAAAATATCCGCGTGCGCATACCACGCGCGTAAATCTTTTGCTTCAACCGCGCCGAGAAATTTTACGCGATCACTAATGCCCAGTGTCCGTGCCAACGCTTCATACTCTACCCGCAAATCACCATCACCAATCACCATGAGCTGGGCGGCAATTTTTTCATCCGCCAAGCCACGCATCGCTTCGAGCAAAACCGGCAGGCCTTTAAAATAATGCGGCCGATCAAGTCCGCCGACAAAAAGAATTTGCGGATCATGTTGGAGAGAATCACCTGACGGTTTGAATAATTCCGTATCCACTCCCAACGGAATTTCCACCATCTTCTCCCCTACCATGCCGGCAATCGCCGACGATCGCGCATAATCAAATGATGACACAATCAAGCGATCGGCGCGCGCCAGTAAACGCGGCGTCACCGATCGTGCGTACCACAAAAAAAATCCAGCCAACCAATCATCGCGCAAGACATCCATGTGATATTGAATAATCAAACGCTGACCAGCCCGCGCCACCAACCCCGCCGAACCAAAAAACGGATAATGAAGATGCGCCACATCAAAACCAGCCAGCACGCGCGGTAGTTGCCACAAAATTGCCGCATTGCCATAGCACACCAACGGTCGCAACCGTTCAACGCGCACACCCTCAATAATCTCCCGCGCCACTTGCCCCGGATACCGCGGCGTAAAAACTGTAACTCCATGCCCGCGCCCGGCCAACAAACGCGCTTCCTGCCACGCCACCATACCCATCCCCCCTTTATACGGCGGAAAGGTGGAAACAATATGAGCGATTTTCATATACCTATAATACTCTTATCAAAAACCTAAATCAATTATAAAAAGCCGTCCCACGCGCGAACGCAGGACGGCAAAATGCGGTACGGTTGAAACTACCCGCGGGCGGCTATCACCCGTCGAGCCGCTTCCACATCATCTATAGTTATGCCAAACCGCTGGCGTAAGGGGTGATCAATCGACAAATGCGCTTCGGCGACTACGAGCATCCCGGCCAACAGATACTGGGCCGTTGCTCCGTTAGCCGCGCGTTTGTCGGCGATAATTTCCTTACGGAATTCGAGAAGTACACGGGAAACATCCTCCAAACTTCTGCAGGATTGCTCACTTTGCACTCGCAGTCGACCAATCACTTGCTCGAGAGGTTGATCCTTCAGGTCAGGCATCCATCCTTCGACGTACGCTCTGGCGTGTGTCCGTTCCGAGAGCAGTGCGCACAGCACCTGAAAGGGATTATTCACATCCTTTCCGGTCGGAAATTCAGCGCGGACACGGAACAACTCTTTGGCTATCCCATTAAAGTGCGCACAAAGTCCATTGAGCGTTTCTTCGGTTCCGGGCTTATTGAAATCCGTTGCCGGGAACAAATGCTTGAGCTGATCCGCCAGGTCGCTCAACATTCCCCGCACCCGCCACCACCGATTCTGCAGATCGGCGAATTCCCGCTCGCCGTTCAACAAGAAATGAATGAGCTGATCCGGATCGTCGA